>JAYUYX010000173.1:0-24072 GCA_043752205.1 Chitinophagaceae bacterium | reverse complement strand
TTTTGTTTATTTCACGGGCTCGGTTTGTGGTATAGCTAATGTTCCTTTAGGTTGTGAAGCTTTTTCTAAAGCCTTATTTAATTCTGTACCAAGATACTTGTTGATGATCTTCCAGCTTACCAATAAAATACCAATGATTGCTCCAAGCAAAAGGCCGATGATGGTGTACATCATTTTTGATTTTTGTACTTCATCAAAAGGAGGCTCCGGCCTGTCAAGGGGTTCGATAATGGGCGTTTCTTTCTGCAAACGGTATGCTGCCGACTCCCTGTTATTAACTGCATAATAATACTGAGACTGCACAGTGGCCTTATCCTGTGCCAGGTTTATCTTTGGGAGGTTATATCTTTTTAAACTTTCATTTGTAAAAAAAGTGCTCTCATCAAGTCTAATGGCACGCCTGTCTAATACATTTAATACAGCCAAAAGGGAGTCAGCTTTTCGCACAGCAAATTCAAAATCTATTTGGGCTTTTTTCTTTTTCAGGTCAATATAAAAATCTGAAAGTTTTTCTATATAAACATAACTCACTTCTCTTACCAGTTTGGGATTACTATTTGTAAAGAATAGTTCGAGTATCCCGTTCTTATTGATCTTGGCAACAAATGCTCCTTTTAATAAATTACTGGCGATATTTATCAGTGCAAGACTGTCGGTTGGTTGTTCAATACGCACATTCTGCATAAATCCTGTATTGCGGTTATTCTCCTCTATCATCAGTTGCGAAATAGTTTTGTTCTGCATAGATGGAATCCTATACATGGCCACAGCCTCCCTTGTTCGGCGACTGCTTGCTAATTCAACAATGTTTATAGACGCTTCGCCTGTAAAAGATTTAGTTGCATCGCCGAGTCCTAACAAACTGCTGATAGTAGATCCCGGGCTACTTTCAGATGTGCCGTTCAATGGGAATACCGTTGCTTTTGATGTATATAACAACACATTTTGTTTTGCTATGTAATAAAAAAAACCACCAAAAACAGCCGCAATAATAAAAACAACCCAACTGTATTTTTTTAACCTTTTTATAAGCTGCTTTAAAAGTTCAATACTGGTCATGCTTAAAGTTTTGTTTACCGGTGGATTATTTTAAAGAATTAACTATAAATGCAGCGAGCGCAACAGGAATAGCTGAAACTACTACCTGTAAAAGCGTATCAGTAATCTCTGCCCCTTCCGGCCTCACCGGCACTGTTACTGTGGCTCCTTCTTTTACTTTAGGATAAAAATGCATGAAGAAAAGATTTTTTGTACGCCTGCTTTTTCCATTGGCATAAGTAACAAAAATCCTTCTCCTCCATGGCTTTATTCCAAATCCTCCAGCTTTATCAATATAGTAGCCAACGCCTGTGTGCTCTTTATCAAAAGTTAATTTTAACGGAGATTGCACAGTTCCTTTTACACTTACAAATGGATTTATTTCGGGAATAAAGATCACATCGCCTTCCTGCAAAACAATATCGTATTTACTGTTTTTATATTTTAATGCACGATACAGGTCAATACTAACAGGTTCTTTTGACACTTCGCTTATTTTCGCAGCTGATGAGTCTACAACAATATTTCCGAGTGAGTCTGTTAAAGAAGCTACTTTGTTAGTAACATTCTCAAGGTAATACTGGGTTTTCTTTCTGTACAAAATTGCTCCACTAATGTCTGCATTTTCTTTAATGCCACCTGCCCTTTGAATATAAGAAGAGAGTCGTTCGAATTTGCTTAACCTTGGATAAGGACCTGAATACAATACCATTCCATTTATTAATATCAATTGCTGCAGCTCAAAGGTTGGATTTTTCCGCACATACACCTGATCAAAAGGTCGTAACACAATGTTTTTAGAAATGCTATCGAGTTCGAGGGTGGGGGAAAGTTTTACCGTTTTCAACACCGTACGGGTAGGTTGTTGCATACCTTTTGCTGAATCAATATCTACTACGCTGGAGATTTCAATTCTTCCATATTCAGCAGATTGTTTTATACCCCCGGATAAATAAAGTAAATCCTGCAATGTCATGCCTCCATATTTATTTACTTTTCCTTCTTTTCTTACTTCGCCAAAAATTTCTACATACTGCTTATCTGCAAATTCATTGGTATTGAAGAATAGCACCTGGTCATTCGCAAATAATTCTACGTTGTAAATGCTGGCTGTATCATTGGTGGTTATATCGGTTAAATTAACTTCCACACGGCTGGCTTTAATATTAGTAGTATCTCCACCACCCCTGAATATAAATGCCCTTGGCAAATACGTATTGCGGGTTATACCTCCAGCCCTGTTTATCAGGTCAAAAAGCTTATCACCTTTTCTTGTTTCATATTGGCCAGGATAAGATATCTCTCCTTTCATATCGATCTTATTGATCAAACCGGGATTTACTGCAATCACTTTTACGATATCTCCATCTGCTAATAGGAAATCCTGTCCTAATAAGCGGGTGTCGTTTGTAGGATTGATTATAGCAGTAACATTCACATCATTAATGGTCTGCTTCTCCAGTTCGGTTCTGAATACTTTAACACCACTCGAAAATGCATCTCTTTCCAATCCACCGGTATATTTTAAAAGCGCCTTCATACCCTCATCTTTTTTAAGCTGGTAAAACATGGGGCGTTTAAATTTTCCTTCGGCCTTTACTTTTTTCTCTACAGTTTGCATGATCACAAAATCATTATTTTCCAGGTAAATATGTTTACCAAAATCTCCTGTAGTTAAATATTTATAAACATCCAGCACATCAATTATCCTACCATTCCTCTTGATCTGTATATCACGCAGGTTTGCCAGGCTTGTTGGTCCGCCTGCCAGTGCAATAACATTGAATGCATTGGTAAATGCCGAAACGGTTACCGGTCCCTGGTTCTTAACTTCCCCTGCTACATTAACAGAGATGGTACGTGGCTGGCCAATAGAAACAGAGATATTGGTTGATGGCGGAACAAATGCTTTGAACCTTCGTGTGAGCAATGATCGTACGTTTTCAAAAGTTAGACCCTGCAGGTAAATTTTACCAATACTGGTAGGAAAGATTGATCCATCCCTGGCCACTGTATAATCCAATGTGGCCTCTGCTCCATTCCATAGCGAAACGATGATTTGGTCATACACGCCAATGGGGTAATCCAATGGTGGTGTGGATAATTCGGTAATAGAAGCTACCACGCCACTGCGGAAAAGATTCATGCCATATGTATCTTCGGTAGGATTTAAAGATTGCGGGGTTTTTTCTCTAACAAGGCTGTCTTTCTCTATCCGATCTTTCAGGGCTTTATTACTATCCTCACCTGTTGCTTTTTTCTTCTCCCCGTTTTTATCTTTCAATATTTCATATAGCTGTGCCGAAGGCATCTGGGTTGGCAGGTTTGGCAATTCGGGGCTACTTGGATCTTTAGTGATCTGTGCCTGCACCATACCGGTGATTGTAAAAAAGAATATGCAAAAAATGAACGCAATTTTTTTAAATCCACTATGAATTATCCTTGTGTTTTGTAACATTTTCTGGGGGTTGATTTACATTTTTTTTTTAATATTGCGCAAATATAATATTATTTCACTGGCTGTAGTAGCGCCGCCTTGTACTCACTGTATATTTCGGCTACTACTGCTGCTGCAGGTTGTATGTTGTTTATTATGGCACTTACTTGACCTATTTCAAGTTCACCCTCTTCCAGATTGCCTTCAAACATGCCCCGCTTCGCACGCCCTTTTCCTAATAAATGCTTAAGCTCCTCAACAGATGCACAATTCTTTTCCGCTTCCTGTACCTGTTCAAAAAAATTATTTTTCATTAACCTTACGGGTGTTAACTGTTTTAAAGACAGATGTGTATCGCCTTCATTAGCCGAGATAACCAGTTCCTTGAATTTTTGATGTGAAGAAGCTTCAGGTGTGGCTACAAAGCGGCTCCCTACCTGCACCCCTTCAGCCCCAAGTACCATGGCGGCTAACATTTGCCTGCCTGTTGCTATACCACCAGCTGCCAAAACCGGAACATTCACTTTACTGCAAACTGCAGGTATCAGTACCATGCTTGTTGTTTCTTCTCTCCCATTATGCCCTCCTGCTTCAAAACCTTCTGCTACAACTGCATCGCAACCGGCATCCTGTGCTTTTTGTGCAAATTTGCCACTGCTTACAACATGCACCACCGTAATACCTTGGTCTTTTAAAATAGATGTCCATGTTTTAGGATTACCGGCCGAAGTAAATACTACTGGTACTTTTTCCTCTATTATAATCTGTATATGTTTGTCAATATCAGGATATAATAGCGGCACATTAACGCCAAATGGTTTTTGTGTAGCAGCCCTGCATTTTTGTATATGCTCTCTCAACACATCAGGATACATACTTCCACTGCCGATCATACCCAGCGCACCCGCATTACTTACAGCACTGGCAAGCCTCCAACCACTGGCCCAGATCATACCTGCCTGTATAATGGGGTATTCAATATTAAATAACCTTGTAACCCTGTTTTGCATAATTATATATACTTTTTTCAAATATCGTAAAAAATTAACTTACGCAAATGAAAAGTACTTTGAAACGCAAAGTAAAAGTATTTATTTCATATTTAGGTATATTTTTAATAAATAAAGGTGAGGTAAAGAAGCGTTTTGCTGTATTGATTATCTATTTGTTCCTCCACTCAGGTCAATAGCTGTGTTATCACCAATGTTAAGGCTACGGTTAACACCTCTTACTTCAGCATCATTACCAATGAGCGATTTGCTTAATACAATTTCTATAAGATTTGAATAAGAACCGATAATAGAATCTTTTATAATCGCATGGTTCAACTTAGAATGTTCACCAATGGTAACATGAGGGCCTATCACAGAGTTCTTTATATCGCATCCTTCGCCGATAGAAACAGGAGGTATTATGATGGTGTTCTCATAAGAATGATCACGGGAAACATTACCCCCGAATTTCTTTAATAAAGTAGCATTGGATTCTATTAAGGTTTCTTTCTTACCGCAATCAAACCAATTAGGCACCTTAAAAGATTTAAATTTTGCTCCCCGCTGCATCATGCATTCCAATGCCTCGGTCAGGCTGAATTCATCATATCCTTTGTCATTGGTGATCATTAATTTCTCCAGGCAAGAAAACATGAAATCTGTTTCCTTTATTTTATATACCCCAACCAATGCCATATTGCTTTTTGGAATAGATGGCTTCTCTACTACTCTGCTGATATAGCCATCTTCCTCAATTTCGGCAACGCCAAAATTTCTTGGATCATCTACTTTTTTTACCCCGAGCATGGAGACAGGGGAATTCAATATTTCCTTCACATCATAATCAGCAATGGTATCTCCTAATACAATCAATACTTCATCATTACCAACCAACTCTCTGGTAAGGTTTATAGCATGACCAACACCAAACCTTTCGCTTTGCTGCACAAAATGGCAGTTTAAGTGAGGATAATTCTTTTTTACATAGTCCTGTATCTTATCTCCCAGGTAACCAATAATAAAAATGAAATCTTTAATACCTGCTTCATGCAGTTGATCTACAATAATGCTGAGTATGGTCTTACCCGCCAGGGGGATCAATGCTTTTGGTTGCGTATATGTATGCGGCCGAAGTTTTGTACCTGCTCCTGCTACCGGAATAATTGCCTTCATTGTTTAAAACTAATCTGCCTTGGGCAGTGCATTTAGTTTACACTTATGTTTTTCTAAAAACCTGAACGGATGTGAAAGTAGTACATTTTAAGTAATTGGATAACTTGTATACACAATCATTAATAATCTAACCAGTAAAATACAATGTGCTGCTTATATTTGCTGTTCTAAAACGGGCATATGCAAAAAGATACATTGGTTTTTGATCTGATTCAGCTAGAATTGGAACGTCAGCGTGACGGTATTGAACTGATAGCATCAGAGAATTTTACAAGCATGGATGTAATGCAGGCCATGGGTACATCTCTTACCAATAAATATGCAGAAGGCTACCCGGGTCGCAGGTATTATGGTGGTTGCGAAATTGTGGACCAGGTAGAACAATTAGCTATTGACCGTATAAAAAAAGTATTCAATTGTGAATATGCAAATGTGCAGCCGCACAGCGGTGCACAGGCTAATGCCGCTTTAATGCTGGCTATTTTACAGCCAGGTGATAAGATATTAGGATTAGACTTGAGCATGGGCGGACACCTTACACATGGCTCACCGGTAAATTTCTCTGGTAAATTATACCAGCCACATTTTTATACTGTAAAAAAAGAAACCGGCTTAATTGATTATGAAATGCTGGAAGAAAAAGCCAGGACTGAAAAACCAAAGCTGATCATTTGCGGTGCATCGGCATACAGCAGGGATATTGATTATGCCCGTATAAGAAAGGTTGCAGATGAGGTTGGCGCTTTTGTAATGTGTGATATGGCGCACCCGGCAGGATTAATTGCAAAAGGATTATTGAGCTCACCTTTTGAGCATTGCCAGTTTGTAACCAGTACTACCCATAAAACTTTACGGGGGCCACGTGGAGGTATTATTTTAATGGGTAAAGATTTTGAAAATCCTTTTAGCTTAAAAGACATGAAAGGTAATATACGCATGATGAGTAACCTGCTGGATATGGCAGTCTTTCCAGGTACACAGGGTGGCCCGCTTGAGCATGTAATTGCAGCTAAAGCTGTTGCATTCGGAGAATTATTAACGGATGAATTTACCATATATGCAAAACAGGTTATCGCCAATGCACAGGCCATGGCAAAAGCTTTTGTGGCAAAAGATTACCAGATCATCAGCGGTGGTACTGATAATCATTTAATGCTTATTGACCTACGCAATAAGAATATTACCGGCAAAAAAGCACAGGAAACTCTTGACAAAGCACACATCACATTAAATAAAAATGCAGTGCCCTATGATGACAAGAGCCCGTTTGTAACATCGGGTATAAGAGTTGGTGTACCAGCCATAACCACCCGGGGTATGAAGGAAGAGCACATGCAGCCCGTTGTTGATTTCATTGATAAGATTTTAATGAATATAGATGATGAAACTGTTATTGCAGAAGTGGCATCAGGAGTTAAAGCATTTATGAAACAATTTCCGCTATATTCTGGATTAAAATAATTCTTCTTATAAAACACTCAAAAAGTATAAAAAAACTTCCTTCCAGTGAAGTTTTTTTTATGAGCCATTTTAAATTAATTTCGGAAAAAGAAAAAGATCATGATACAACGTATACAAACCATCTGGTTATTTATTGCAGCTGCCTGTGCTTTTGCAGGTTTTAAGTTTTCTTATTATACGGGCACAAAAGCAGATACTAGTTCAATAGTTGAATTGAATGCTACCTCAACATTGCTTTTAATGATAACTACCATTGCTGTAGGTGTACTGGCTTTAATAACAATTTTTCTTTTTAAGAACCGCACATTACAATTACGGCTTTGTTTCCTGGGTATTTTATTGGAGGCTGTACTAATATTTTTATATTATCGGGAAGTACAGACCTTTACAACCGGTACTTATTCTTTAACGGCATTGCTGCACAGCGTAATCATCCTCGCTTTTGTTTTAGCTGCAAGAGGAATAAAGAAAGATTCAAATTTATTAAGAGAAAGTAACAGGTTAAGATAGTTATACGATGTACAACTTTAGATGTACGGATGTTTTTTATTTTCAGGTTGGCGAATATCGTACACCTTACATTACACATCAAAAACATCGTACGCTTATAAAAACTTCCCAGTATAACTTTCCTTACATTTCGGCAAATCAGCGGGCTTGCCTTTAAACACCAGATTACCCCCAGCATCACCGGCCTCTGGGCCCAGGTCAATTACCCAATCAGCCGATCGTATCACATCAGTATTATGCTCTATTACCAGGATGGTATGCCCCTGTTCTATCAAGGCATTAAAAGATGCCAGCAGTTTTTTTATATCATGAAAATGAAGGCCCGTTGTTGGCTCATCAAAAATAAATAAGATACTACCCTGGGTTCTTCCCTTACCAAGAAAAGAAGCAAGTTTTACACGTTGTGCCTCTCCTCCGGATAAAGTATCGGATGACTGTCCAAGCTTTACATAACCCAAACCTACATCACTAAGCGGCTGTATTTTTTTTGCAACATCCATCGCATGCTTATCTGCGCCAAATGATTCATTAAAAAATCCAATAGCTTCATCCACACTCATTTCCAGCACATCGTGAATACTTTTATCCTTGTACTTTACTTCCAATACTTCTTCTTTAAAACGTTTGCCATTGCATACATCGCAGGTAAGATGTACATCCGCCAGGAACTGCATCTCGATGGTTTGTTCACCCTCACCTTTACAGGCATCACACCTGCCCCCATCTACATTAAAAGAAAAATGCTTGGGTTGAAAACCTCTTATTTTGCTTAAAGGCTGCTTGCTGTACAGGTCTCTTATTTCATCATAGGCTTTTATATAAGTAACAGGATTACTTCTTGATGATTTGCCAATTGGGTTTTGATCAACCATTTCAACCTGGGCTATAAAATCAATATCGCCTTTTACCGCCTTATGCAATCCTGCTTTATCCATAAACTCGCCCTTTATTTTTTGTATGGCAGGGTATAATATCTGTTTTACCAACGTGGTCTTGCCGCTTCCGCTAACACCGGTAACCACGCAAAAAACCTGCAAAGGAAATTCTACGGTAAGATTTTTTAAATTATTCTGCCGTGCACCTTCTACTGTTACCGAGCGGTTCCATTTACGAACCTGCTTAGGTGCTTCTATTTTTAATTTACCCGAAAGGTATTTTCCGGTTAAACTTTCTTTATTGCTGATGATGCTGTCATAATCTCCTTCAGCAATTACTTCGCCACCTAAATGACTGGCAAGCGGCCCCATATCAATAATGTGATCAGCTTCCCTCATCATCATTTCATCATGCTCTACCACCACAACCGTATTACCAAGGTCTCTTAATTCTTTTAAAACTTTTACGAGGCGTTCCGTATCACGACTGTGCAAACCTATGGAGGGTTCATCAAGTATGTACAATGAGTTGGTTAAGTTACTGCCCAGGCTGCGGGTTAACTGTATGCGCTGGCTCTCACCGCCGCTTAATGAATTTGCTAACCGGTTTAAAGTAAGATAACCCAAACCCACATCAAGCAATGTTTTTATGCGGTGATGAATTTCAATTAAAATTCTTTTAGCAACCTGCTGGTCATACGCATTCAGTTTTAATTTATCGAACCAGGTATACAAATCTTTTACAGGCACTTCGCACAACTCACCAATATGCTTTCCCCCTACTTTTACGTATAGTGCTTCATTACGCAGGCGATAACCTTTGCAGGTAGTACAAAGTGTACGGCCCCGGTAACGGCTTAATAAAACGCGGTATTGTACTTTATATAAATTCTGTTCTACCTCTTTAAAAAAATCATTGATGCCATCTACATGCTCATTACCTTGCCACAGATCTGCCAATTGTTTTTCTGTAAGATCAATAATGGCCTTATGAACCGGAAAGTTGAATTTTTTAGCTGCAGTTATAAAGCGGTCTTTCCATAAGCCCAGCTTCTCTCCTTTCCAGGGCGCTACTGCACCTTCATAAACGCTTAAACTTTTGTCAGGAATGATCAGGTCGGGGTCAATACCAAGTATTTGAGAAAACCCTTCACATACCGGGCATGCGCCAAAAGGGTTATTGAAAGAAAATAAATTAGGAACGGGCTCTTCAAATACAATTCCATCAGCTTCAAATTTATTGGAAAAATGAAGCAGTTTGTCTTTATTTATTTCCAGATACATTTCTCCTTCCCCTTCGTAAAAAGCAGTATTTACAGAATCGGCTATCCTGTGCAAGTCATCCTCTTCAAAATCTTTAGCAACGAGCCTATCTACTAAAAGATAAATGGGAGCATTCTTTTTTATGCCTGGTTTCTTATCTGTTTCCAAAAGATCCTCTATCCGCACTACTTCTCCACCCACATACAAACGTGAAAAACCCTTTTGTAATAATATGTTCAATTCTTCCTGCACATTCCGCTTAGCATGCTGCTTAAATGTAACCAGCAGCAATACCTTATCGCCTGCCGGTATGCTTTGAATAGCTTTTACCACATCGGCCACATCATCCTTTTTTACTTCCTTACCGCTAACAGGTGAGATGGTTTTACCTGCCCGTGCAAATAACAAACGCAGGTAATCATATATCTCCGTCATACTCCCTACCGTACTGCGGGGTGTACGAGTTATAACTTTTTGTTCTATAGCAATGGCCGGGCACAAGCCTTTAATGAAATCAACATCGGGCTTATTCATCCGCTGCATAAACTGCCGGGCATAGGCACTTAGGCTTTCTGCGTACCTGCGTTGACCTTCAGCAAATAAAGTATCTATAGTTAATGAAGATTTACCCGAACCGGAAACACCTGTAACCACTATCAGTTTATCCCTTGGTATGGTTACTGATATATTTTTAAGATTATGAACCCTTGCTCCTTTTATAAAAATACCTGCCTGCTTTGTCATTGTTACACCTTTCTGCTTTGCTTTTACTGTAGCCATAATCAAAATTACCACATTAATTGTGTTACATAGAATATGTGAAAATTTTCTTAAAGAACTGTATACCAGTTTACAATTAATTCTAGTATAGTATTTTTACTTAGTACTAAAACACTCAAAATTGAGCATTAGTACCTATAATAATTCCAGGCACATCATATAATTTTACCTTCCAATCATCCAAAAAATGAAAAGCCGTTAAAGCCTATTTAAAAGACTTCTACGCATTTTTCACCATTTTGGAGCTTGTTACTAAAAATCCTAACAATCTAAAACTGTAGAAGTTTATGAAATGCCTAAACAACCTTACCGACCAACAACTCATCCATTTATACATGGAAGGAGATGCGAATGCCCTTGCCACCATTGTAATGCGTTACAAGGACAAAATTTACACTTCGATTTATTTATTGGTTAAAGACAAGTACTTGACTGAAGACATCTTCCAGGACGTTTTTATCCGTATCATCGACACCCTGAAAGGCGGCCGCTATACCGATGAGGGCAAATTTTTACCATGGGCTATGCGTATTGCACATAACATGTGTGTAGACCATTTTAGAAAAGTGAAGCGTACGCCAACTATTAAGACCAGCGATGACAGGGACATTTTTGAAGTACTTAATTTCTCTGAGCCCGGAGCCGATCATAAAATGATGAATGGCAAAAGCCAGGATAAAGTAAGGAAAATGGTAGATCTATTGCCTGAAGATCAGCGTGAAGTAATCATTTTGCGCCATTATGCAGATTTAAGCTTTAAAGAAATTGCAGACCTTACAAGTTGCAGCATTAACACTGCCTTAGGCCGCATGCGTTATGGTTTAATAAACCTGCGCAAAATGATGACGGAAAAACAAATTGCATTATAAAATCATTCTCATATCAGTTCCCGAAAAGGGAAGAATCTGTAACTCCCAAACACAAATAAAAAAGCCTCCGTTAAATACGGAGGCTTTTCTTTAGAGTGTTTTTTTTATTTTTTTGCCTTTTCAAATGCGTCGAGTGCACAAAGCAACCAATTTTTATACTCAGTAATATTTGGTGTATAGCCAACAGGATTGTTCAGCAATATTTCATTGCCATTTAAAATAGCGTATAGGGGCTGGGCATTATTTTTGAAATTCTCTGTCTCAAAAGTTGCCCATTTGTTACCAACAGTAATAATGTCTTTATTAGCCCCTTCTTTGGTAGTATATGTAAATTGTTTTGCAGCAGGAAGATTCTTTTTATCATCAACATACAAAGAAACTATAATAAATTTCTCTTTCATTATTTTATATACTTCAGGATCGCTCCACACATTTTCTTCCATACGTCTGCAGTTTACACAAGCATAGCCGGTAAAATCTATTAATATTGGTTTATTGGCAGCCTTGGCCATTTTTAAGCCTTCTTCATAATCATGAGAGCAATTAAGATTTAATATACATTCGCCACTTTCATATATGCTGTAATATAATGGCGGCGGAAAGCCGCTTATCAATTTAAGGTTGGCATATTTCGTATTTGTTAAGCCTGGAATTAAATAAAGGGTCATCGCTCCAAAAAGTACAGCCAGTATGATTCTTGCCTTGCTGAGTTTTTTTATCGGACTGTCGTGTGGAAATTTTATTTTGCCCAGCAGGTATAGCGTTATACCGATACCAACCAGGATCCAGATAGCAATAAATACTTCTCTTTTTAAGAGTCCCCAATGCTTTACAAGATCTGCATTTGAGAAAAATTTTATAGCAAGGCCTACTTCAATAAATCCAAGCACCACTTTTACAGAATTTAACCAGCCGCCCGATTTTGGCAGGTTATTCAGCCAGTTAGGAAATAATGCAAATAGGGCAAAGGGCAAAGCCAACGCTAAGCCGAAGCCACCCATACCAACTGTTAGCTGTACAGCACCACCTGTAAGTGAGCCTACCAGTAATGTGCCTAAAATAGGCCCTGTACAGGAAAACGAAACAATGGCTAAAGTAAGTGCCATAAAGAATATGCCTATTATATTGCCTGTACCTGCCTTTGCATCGGCTTTACCGGAAAAGCTGCTGGGCAATGTTATTTCGTACAAACCGAAGAACGATAATGCAAAAGCAATGAATACCACAAAGAAAACCACGTTAAGCCAGGGGTTTGTTGATACGGAATTTAATATTTCGGGACTTGCGCCATCCAGGAAGTAGAACGGCACACTCAACAGCACATAGATAAGGAAAATAAAAAAGCCATAGAGCATGGCATTGGATATGCCCTGCCTCTTTGTTATTGCTTTTTTGGTAAAGAAAGAAACAGTTAGTGGTATCATAGGAAATACACATGGCGTAACTAATGCTACAAGTCCCCCTAAAAAGCCCCATAAAAAAATGGTAAGCAACCCGCTGCTCCCTGATTCTTCTGCACTGATCCCTGTGCCACCACAATCATTTACAGGATTCTTCAGGTCAATACTGGGTATTAAAATCCGGTTAGTGGCAGACATATCTGTACCGCCTTCCATTACTATTTCGATTTTAATATCTTCGGGGATAAAGCTTTCGCCTGCAGTATTATACAGCAGGGATGCTTTTAAAATGGCCGGCACATCACCTTTGATCAGTATTTTCTGAACAATTTCCAGGTTTGTTTCCGCAATCTCAGCCTGAATATTAAAAATTGTATCTGCAATGATCTTTACATTGCCGGCCACAGTTTGACTATCTTTTTTTTGTATCCCCGGGTCTGAGAAAATTATGGAAGGCCCGTCCAACCCCGCAGCAGTATCAGATCTTGTATATACTTTCCAGCCGCTTTTGATGATGCCTTTCAGGCGTATCTCGTATTCTCCATTTGCAATTTTTTTTCCCGTAGCCTGCCAGTTAACAGTTGATGAATCCTGAGCAAAGCCCCAAAAATTAAATAGCAACAAAAAGGCAGTAAGTATTGAAGCAATTTGTTTAAACCACATAATCAATTTATTTATAAAAAATCCCGGTAGTAAATATCGGGATAAATGTAGTAAGCCTATTATTTTCCACCAACATTAATACTGAAGGGTATATCTTCGGGAGGGATACATTCCTTACCATTACAGACCACAAAATTTATTGTTCCTTTTACCACAGTTGCAACCAGCGATTTTACGCTTACTTTTTGCACAAACCTTACCCTCCGCTCATAATATTTTAAAGTAGCTTTAAAATAATTATCGTACTCCTTTTTCATATTACCTATTTCTTTCACCTTGCCGTCAAAATTTAATAAGGGATTTTTAGTAAAACTGATAGTGGTTGCTGCTGGGCCATCAGCGTCCTGTGTATATATATGCCATTTACTCTCAATGATTGCTGTAAACTCCAGTTCATACTTATTATTTGCTATCTTTTTTGCAGCATATACCCAGGTAACAGGAGTTTTGATCTGTGCCTCTGCTGCGCCGGCATAAAGCACCATAAAAATTCCCAGGATAATCTTGCTTATATATATTTTAGTCATAAAATAAACTTACGCTTTTATTAAGCTTAAGGATGTTTTTATATAACGTAGTTTGGCCGGTATTGTTTATTATGGAGAGTTGGTATTTGCAAATAAAAATCCCGATAGTAAATACCGGAATAAATGTAAAAAGCAAGATTATTTTCCACCCACATTAATGCTGAACGGAATATCTTTAGGAGGAAGGCATTGGCGATCGTTACAAACCATATAAGTCAGAGTGCCCTTAGCAACAGTTGCAACAGGCGATTTCATTTTTACTTTTTGTACAAAGCTTACTTTCTTTCCATAAAATTTTGAAACTGACTTAAAATTCTTATCATATACCTTTTGAAGATTGCCTATCTCTTTTACTTTACCTTCAAAATTGAGCAATGGATTTTTTGTAAATATTATTGAAGTCGGTTCAGGGCCTTCCCCTGCGTCTTGGGCATATAAATGCCAATTCCCTTCAATGTTTGCGGTTAAATGCAATTCATACGTTTTATCAGATGTTTTTTTTGCCGTGTATGACCAGGTAACGGGATTTTGTATCTGTGCATGTAAAATACCTGTAAAGAAAATTAATACAAACCCAACAAGTATCTTTTTCATGTATATTTTGTTCATAAGCAAATTTACGCTTTAATTAGATATGGGGTTGTTGAGTTAACGACTGCTTTAACAGCTTTATTGTTAATTTATTCCAAATAAGTGATTGAATACGTGCATACCATCCCTATTGCCCAAATCATGGCTGATCGCTCTTTCAGGGTGAGGCATCATCCCAAAAACGTTTCTTTCTTTATTACAGATGCCTGCAATATTATGAACGGCCCCATTGGGGTTGGCGGCATCATTAATGTTCCCCTTCTCATCGCAATAGTGGTATATAACCTGTTTGTTATCATTTATTTCCTTCAGCGCTGCTGCATTCGCAAAAAATCTACCTTCTCCATGTGCAACAGGAATCTTGAGTGCAACCGGGGTTACAGCATCTCCTTTGCCTGCACTGCCTTGTTTCATAAAGATATTTTTGCAAACAAATTGCTGCTGGCTGTTACGCAAAAGAACCCCAGGTAATAAACCGCTTTCGCATAATATCTGAAACCCATTACAAACCCCTAAAACTTTACCGCCTTTGTTGGCAAATTCAATTACACCCTGCATCATTGGACTAAAGCGAGCTATAGCTCCGCAACGGAGGTAATCTCCATAACTAAACCCGCCAGGTAACACGATACAATCTTCTGTATTGAACATGCTGAGATCTTTGTCTTTATGCCAAAGTTTAATAACCTCCTGTTGAAGATCATTTTCAAGAGCTTCTATCATATCCCTGTCGCAATTACTGCCTGGAAAAACCACTACGCCAAATTTCATTTTAGTTTGATTAAAGGATGAGACTATTAAAATTACTGTTCGCAAAAATACCGTAAAAAAATAACCAGGCAAAGCTAACCATGCTGTTCCAATTATCTAACGAAGTAGCTGATAATTATTACCAATGCCACCAATAGCCAGTGTAATACAGTGGGGAACCAGTACCTGGCAGGATATAAAAATGTAGCTGCTATTAAAGCAGAGAGTGGTACTGCACAAAGTATCCAATATTCAAAGCTGTTTGTTTCATTTACAAATGGCACAAAAAAAGCAACCAACAGATATAAAAAAATAAGGTTCCAGCTTTTACGGGCCTGTATAAGCTGACGCCGGAAATTTTGCTGAATATAAAAAATACCAACAATAGCACTCAGTATAATAATAATTATAGCCACTAAAGCCCAGCTACTTTGATTGAAAACAGGATTTATAACTGTAAACCGTGGAAAAGAATAAGTTTTCCATTTATCGGTTAAAAAAACAATAGCCAGTAAAAAATAATAAGGAGTTATAATACCTAATAATGCCATCAGCCATTCGGCCAGTTTAAAGGGTCTGGTAATGGCCAGTCCAAATATGATCAACGCAGCAAAAGCAAGGGAAGGGAAGTAAAAAAAAGTGCAAACACCAATGGCAACACCAATATTAAATAAAGTTGCCTTAGGCTTTTGATCACTATGTAAACCACTCATTTTTGACCAAACCCAGATCAGGAGGCTGTTAATGATAAGTGGGGATGACAATACATTCCACTCCATAAACAAAGAAGTTATCAACAGGTAACTCATGCCAATAAGGTAATTGGGCCTTTGCATAATGCGCTGATCGTTGACTAATTTGTTAAAATATATAGCCTGGGTATATAAAAGAATAAAAGCGATGATGGAATAAATAACAGGTAACCCTTTTGCAATGGGCTGAAGGGCGATAAGTGTTTGTTTATACAAAAAACCATCTATCTGTTGCGGTTGCGGTACAGCCGGGTAGAGGAATATAGGCAGCTTCAGCAATACGCCATATAATAACAATAAAAAATTATTATAAGAATTATTGGCTTTAAAAGTTCCGGTCACTTATTGATTGGTTGCTGATGAGTAATTAATTATTCCGCAAAAATGAGCAATAATTATTACGTGGAAAAAACTGTTTCCCTTTGCCGGTGCACGCTGGATATAGTCACTTAAAAATCTATCTTGGCAAAACAGATATTGTTTCGGTATGTACAGGGAATAATTACCTGGTTGGCAGTAACCTGCTTACTCAGGCTTGGCATGAACTCATAGCCTTTTTGTGTGCTTTTTAATGTGGGATAACGCTTAATAATGCCCGTTGAAGAAACACCCTGGTTAGATACCACCTGGTATTTTCGGTCATTGTTAAATAAAAAGTTTATTTCGCTGCCCGATGTAAATGTAGAAAAAGAAAGAAAATTATCTTCATTATCATCAAACTGGTTTTTGTGTATCACTTTACTCCATTGCAGTTGTCCTGTTTTACTTATACTGAGCACCAGAATATTTTCGTAATAATATCGTGTACTCTGGGTATTATTGCGGTTTAAAGGCCTGTAATAACCTCTATAAGGATCGTAATAATAAGAACCCGAAGACAAGGAATAAGGGTTATACAGATAATCGTACCGGTTAAAGCTATTGTTTCCCCTGGTATCACTTGTAAAATCCTCTGCAGCCAGGATAAACCCTCCATCTGCTTTAACCACTATATGCTTTATAAAGAAATTATCAAACGCAAAACGCAACATACCGCTGGCTTTAGCCTCATATCGTAACGAATCGTACAGCTCTGTAAACTGGGATGCATATGTTTTAGCATTTGTATTATCCCACACATAAGTAAACAATCCTTCAATACTTCCACGGTTCTTTTTGTAATAAAATGTATTAATCAGGTAGCGGTTATTCCGGTTATCAATTTTCAATTTTATTTCATCAACATATTTTTCTTTAAGGTCAATATCCTGGTATGTAAATGAATTCTGAAGCGGTGCTTTCAAGATAAGGCCCAGGGTATTGCTGTTATCCCTGTTACCGGACTGTTTTGCGTAAGTAAAAACAAGGCTGCCATCATTACCTAAGAGGAAATTATCATAACTCTCTCTCCTATCGTTATAATCAATTACATGCCGGTTCTTATTGATCAGCTTCATATCATTATCAAACAGCAGTGTTTGTAAATTGAATTTCTGATACCTCGTCTGTACTTTAAATATCATGATCTTTTGCCGATCCTCGCTGTAAATGGTGCTGTATATTTTATTATCAGACATAACAGGTATTCTGGTGGTATCTATCTCTACAGGCTCGGCCATTCTTTTTGCATTTGCATCCATTTTTACGGCCATACAATGCAGGATGTTTCCTTTTTGATATTGGTAGATCATATAAAAATAATCGGGATAGGCCACAAAATCAATATTGAAAGTCCGGTCAGGAATAAAGTCCAGCCGCACGGTTTCCTGCGTATTCATATCTTTATCAAATATATTTATCTTATGCTTTGAGCGGATATTTTTATACACCAGGATATTGTTGTTAAGCTTGCCAATGATCTCAAAATTCATATCCCGGTTATCTTCTCTTTCAAAATCAGAGATTGTTACAGTTTGTGCAACAGTAAATAAAGGTGTGGCTAAACAAAAAAACAGGAGAAATTGATAAATGCGGTTCATGCAAGAAACTTTATATCTAAAATTACGATTTAAAAGCTAATGGCTATCTATACACTGAACAAGATGTACTGATTTTTGTTTTTACATAACAGATTTAACTTTTTATATAATGCAGACAATAGTAATAACAGGAGGAACTGGCCTGGTAGGCAAATCGCTTACCAATGCCTTACTTGACCGGGGATATTTAATAATTATCTTAAGCAGAAATAAGAATGCAAAAGAGAGTAGTAAAAACCTGCGGTATGCCCGCTGGAATGTGAAGAAACAGGAAATTGATGTGGAAGCCCTACAGGAGGCAGATCATATCATTCATTTGGCAGGTGCCGGCGTGGTTGATAAAAAGTGGACAGATGTTTATAAAAAAGAGATACGGGAAAGCCGTACCGAAAGCAGCAAATTGATCATTAATGCATTAAAAAACAATGCAAACAAAGTGCAGACTGTTGTAAGCGCAAGCGCTATTGGCTGGTATGGAGCAGATACAGAACCTATAAAACCATTTGTGGAAACAGATCCTTCCGATAATAGTTTTTTAGGGCAAACCTGTAAATTATGGGAACAAAGTATTGAGCCGGTAACTGCTCTGGGCAAACGGTTAGTAAAATTGCGGATCGGGATTGTATTGAGTAACGATGGAGGAGCTTTACCCGAATTTAAAAAACCTATGCGGTTGGGAACAGCCGCAATTTTAGGCAGCGGAAAGCAAATGGTAAGTTGGATACATATTGATGACCTTTGCAGGATATTTATTACAGCTATTGAAAATAAAAGCATGCAGGGCAGTTATAATGCGGTGGCTTCAAAACCAATAACCAACAAAGAACTTACCCTTACATTGGCAAAAGCGATGAAGAGCAATTTTTATATCCCAGTTTATGTTCCGGCATTTGTATTGAAAATAATGATGGGTCAGCGGAGTATTGAAGTATTAAAAAGCACAACTGTAAGTTGTAAAAAAATACTGGCTACAGGTTTTGAATTTGAATTTAATGATATTGATGCCGCAGTGTACAACCTGGTGAAAGTTAAAGATCGGCATTAATAAATTTCCTTCTTGCCCACATATAAAATATGCACAGGTATATTAATGCTAAAGCCATTACCAAATAATTATAATCTGTAGGCATTATTGCTTTACTCATTGTTTTAATTGGATTAGAAGGAAACCCCAGCAGCCCATCTGCAGCGTTCATTGGCAGGTAATCGCCAATATTTCCCAGGTCAGTTCCTTGCTCACGTTTGAGCTTTATACTCAGCACATCTAATAATTGAGAAATGATATTTTCGGCACCCATGTATATGAAAAAAATGCCGGTTGCAAAACCAGTACGCTTTACTAAAACAGAAAATAAGATGGCTATAAAATTATAAGACAATGCTTTCAAGAAAAAATATCCAATATTTTCTATGCCGTTAACGGAAAATGTAGTGCCTGATAGAAAACCAAAAATGAGTGCCGTAGCTGCAACCAGGAATGTAGCGACCAACGCAAAAATAAATCCCATCATCATCTTTACACCGATGAACTGCCTCCTGCTTAATCCGTCAATGATATTTTGCCTGTGCGTTTTAAAAGTATACTCATTTGTAAAAAGCATCAGTAAAAGCAATGAAGGCAGGAGTAAAATAAATCCCGTAGCATAACTTGTAGTTTGCCATGTATTCACAAAATCATAAGGTGCAAAGGATACAAGTCCGGCACCGGGAACATTATTTACTATATTCTTGTTAACTATATAAACAATATAGTTAAGTGCAAATACGCCCACAATAAAAAAAATGGCCATTACTTTAAAAGCCGTGTAATTCTTTAATTTAAGCCATTCTATTTTTAAGAGTTCGGTCATCTTTATATAATTGATATTTAAAACTATCTTTCACTTTTTGTTCCTGTTATCTCCAGGAACCTGGCTTCCAGTGATTTTCTTTTTACATTAAGCTTATTTAGCACAATCCCTTTTTCAAAACAATACCTGTTTACCTGTTCTGCTGTAATATTCTCTGAGCAGGTGATCTCCATATGATTTTCTACAACTGTTATACTTAACAAGCCATCGAATTGTTCCAATATATTTTTTAAAGCCTGGTTATCAGAAGCACTTAGTTCCATCAAGTTAGTAATCACATTACCGCCTGCAGTGCTCATCAATTCACTTACAGGCCCTACGGTTTTAAGAACACCTTTTTGGATAATTGCAACATGCGTACATACTTTTTCAACTTCATCCAGAATATGGCTGGCCATAATAATGGTTTTGCCCTGGCGGTTCAGGTCTTTTATCAATTCCCGTATCTCTGCTATACCAGCAGGGTCCAGGCCATTGGTGGGTTCATCAAAAACAAGGATCTCAGGATTTCCCAATAAAGTAGAAGCAATGGCAAGCCTTTGTTTCATCCCAAGTGAATAAGTACTGAATTTTGATGTACGGCGTTCATATAAATTAACTATCTGCAAAACCTTGTCAATGTCATCTCCTCCCCGGCCTTTGATCCTTGCAGCGATCTTTAAATTATTTTCCCCACTCAGGTAATGATAAAAGTTCGGTGTCTCCAACAGGGTACCCACTTTTTTTCTAAAGTCATCGCTTGACTCGTCCCCAGCCCATTTATAACTGCCACCTGTACTTTTCAAAATACCCATTACTATACCAAGCATAGTGGTTTTACCACTACCATTAGGGCCTAAAATACCAAAGATCGTTTTTTCAGGCACCGAAAGTGTTACCTTATCCAGCGCTCTTATTTTTCCGTAATTTTTTGTGAGATTATCAACACTGAGTATTGCCATAGATCGACTTATAAATGGTGATGAAGATAACAGAATTTTATTAATCAGATGGAGGCAATTGTTTTTCATGCCATACAGAACTAAATCCACCTACTATTGCAAAACCATTTTTATCAAAATTTAGCCTGTTCAGTTGCAGGTCATCAATATCATTTTGTAATACTTTGCGGGTGAAAGGATTTAATGTTCCGCCCTTTTCGCCTGCCGCCACTTCAGGATAATATTGATATTGCGGATCCACCAATGTGCCCCGCGGATACATGATTCCGGGCCTGCCCATGCCTCTAATATCAAGGTTATGCGGATGATCTAAACCAATGGTATGGCCAAATTCATGGGCAGCCGTTGTAGAATTATCTAATAGATTTTGCAGTTTAAAATAACCTGTATTAGAATTCAATCCATCTACAAATGAAATATTACCATGGACATATTCTTCAATGCGGAAATAATTATTACGAGGGTTGATGTTCTGAAAAACTTCTTCAGGTTTTAGTTCTTTGTGATATTTCCCGGTAAGCTCAAACTGTACTGAATATCTTTTTTTTGAGAACAAGCCTTCTTTCATTTGAACCTTACCTTCAACTTCATTCCAGAATCTTTCTATATCCTTTGCTATCTGCAAAGCCAATCCATCATTGGCTGCATCACCATAAATATTAATTACAGCATGAATGATGAGTAAACTTTTTGATGGCTGTAACTCCGCTTCGCCCATGATATTGTTTTATTGACAGGCAGTTTTTAATTCCGCAATGGCTTACCCGTTTTTAAAACAGATTGAATTCTTTCCAATGTTTTTTTCTCACCGGTCAAACTTAAAAATGCTTCCCTTTCCAGGTCAAGTAAATATTGTTCGCTTACCAGTGTTGGGGCACTCAGGTCGCCCCCACACATAACATAAGCCAGTTTTTTGGCAACAGTTACATCATGGTCAGTTGCGTAATTTCCACGCCACATACCATTTATACCGGCATGCATGGCACCCAGCATAGAGCGGCCCAATACATTGATATCAGTGCGTTGTACGGGCATTACATAACCATCATCAAATAATTCAATAACTGCCTGTTTAGCTTCAGCGATCCTTCTTCCCTGGTTAATACTCACTGTATCTTTTCCTTTCCTGTAAATACCAAGGTCATAAGCTTCATGAGCTGATGTGGCAACTTTTGCAGTAGCAATGGTTAAAAAACGATTCTGCAAAGGAATGGTATCAGGTTCACCACTATGTACTTCATCAGCAGCTCTTAAAACAAATTCCTTTGTTCCGCCTCCGCCCGGTATCACGCCGATTCCGACTTCTACTAAACCTGTATACGTTTCAGCAGCCGGAATAACTTTATCCGCATGTAAACTCATTTCGCAAGCACCGCCCAATGCAAGTCCATGTGGCGCTACCACCACGGGAATACCTGAGTAACGCACCCTCATCATTGTATTTTGAAACTGGCGTATGGCCATATCAATTTCATCATAGTCCTGCTCAATGGCCATCATAAATATCATGGCCACATTTGCACCGGCACTAAAATTCGATCCTTCGTTGGCAATAACAAGCCCTTTGTATTTATCTTCTGCCAAAGCAATGGAACGTTGAATACCTTCCAATACTTCGCCGCCAATACTGCCCATCTTGGTGTACCATTCCAATCCTAATACATCATTCCCTAAATGATAAGTGCGGCATGCTGAATTTTTCCAAACGGTTTCGTTCTCAAAATTCTTCATCACAATAAATGCATCGCCACCCGGCATTGTTTTGTATCCTTTGCTGATGATATCATAATACAAGCGTTTGCCATGCTCTACTTTATAGAATGATGTTGCACCGTTTGCCAGCATGTCATCAACCCATGCTGCAACTTTAAATCCTGCGGCCTTCATAGCCTCTGCTGTTTTTGCAACACCTAAAACATCCCAACTTTCAAAAGCACCAATCTCCCAGCCAAAACCAGCCATCATACCATCATCAACACGGTATAATTCATCACTTATCTCCGGTATGCGGTGAGAAATATAAGCGAAGAGGTTGTAATGAAAGAGGCGGTAGAATTCTCCTGCTTTATCAGTGCCGGCAGCCAGGGCTTTTAATCTTGTTTTCAGATCTTCAATAGGTTTCGCTGCTTCCAGCGTGGCAAATTTAGATTTTTGCCTTGGCCCATATTCCATGGTTTTCAGGTCCAGCGTGAGTATTTCTTTTTCTCCGCCGTTGGCGGAAGAAGTAGTTTTTTTAAAAAAACCTTGTCCTGTTTTATCGCCCAGCCAGTTATTCTCTACCATTTTATTTAACCATGCCGGGATATTAAACTGTTCTTTAGCTTCATCATCAGGACAATTATCTGCAACTCCTTTTGCTACTTTCACAAGCGTATCAATTCCTACAACATCTGCTGTGCGGAAAGTGGCAGACTTAGGACGACCAACAACCGGGCCTGTCAATGCATCGATCTCATCAATTGATAATTGCAGCTTCTCCATCGCATTCATAATGGCCATCATCCCAAAAACACCAACCCGGTTTGCAATGAAGGCAGGTGTATCCTTACATAACACGGTTGTTTTACCCAAGGTAAGATCGCCATAATGCATCAAGAAATCTACAATTGCAGGATCGGTATGTGGAGTAGGAATTATTTCGAGCAAGCGCAGGTATCTTGGCGGATTAAAAAAGTGTGTGCCGCAAAAATGTTTTTTAAAATCATCACTCCTTCCTTCGGTCATCATGTGAATAGGAATGCCTGATGTATTGGAAGTGATCAAAGTGCCGGGCTTGCGGTATTTTTCAACATCTGTAAAAACAAGTTGTTTAATATCCAGTCTTTCTACTACCACTTCTATCACCCAATCACAATCAGCAATGTCTTTCATATTATCAGTAAAATTTCCTGTTGAGATCCGCTTCACAACATCTTTTGTATAAACAGGAGATGGATTGGATTTTAAAGCAGCAGCGAGTGCATCATTCACTATATGATTACGTGCCGCCGGCTTTGCATCTGCCGGCAGATCTTTTGGTAAAATATCCAGCAACAATACCTGCAAACCTACCCCAGCAAAGTGACAAGCAATACGGCTTCCCATTACCCCACTACCCAGGACAGCTACTTTTTTTATGATTCTTTTTGACATGCTTTTAAAATTAGTTAGTTAAACAACTATTTGTAAAATCGAAATTAAGACATTCCTGATTAAGCCGGAAATAAAAGAGTAAGTTCAATATTTTCCAGGAATATAGATGC
>JAYUYX010000172.1:0-10712 GCA_043752205.1 Chitinophagaceae bacterium | reverse complement strand
AATTCCAAAACTTTATTAGCATAATACATATTGGAGTCAACTGAAAAGTTTTCGTACAGGTCGAACAGCTCCATTAAAATATCCTGGCGTTTATCATCTGTTTTTGCTGATGACAAAGAGGTTAAAAACATTTCACCATTAGTTTGCTGTGCAGTAAGATTTGGGCTTAAGCTACTGAAGAGTAAAATAAAAAGTGCTATTTTATTCATAAGCGTTCTGTTAAACACAGGCGTTATTTCATTTTGCCGTATATGTTCAATTGCGTTAACGAACAGGGCTTGGCGTTGTTGGGATATTTGAAAAACTTAAGCCGACAACTGCAGCCATTATTCTTTTAAAAGTTGAAGTTACAAACTAAAGCTAAATTATAAACGTCGGGATGTAATGGAAGTTAATAGTGAGCTACCGCCGAAGTTAGCACACTGCCCCAATAACTGGAACAGGGACTGCGGCAAAATAACTTAGTGCTATCTCAACATTTGTTTTTCCGCAGCATGCTGTGCACAAATTCCGAACACAGTCTGCTGGTATTAAACAGGCATCAAGTGATCCTGCGGAACAATTGAGCCAGTTAGGTATTTTCTTTGATGAGTTTCCATATCTCAAAGTATTTACTTTTTGTAATATTGGTTTGTGAGGCACGAACCAGGGCGATGAAAAAGGCTAAATGTCTTGTCCTAAAACAAGAATATCCATTTGTCGGTTTTGGTTTTTCTATAATAACGCTTAATGTTTTGCAACTTTGCGTCCGTCATCTGCACTTTATGTATGATCAATGCTCTCCCACGACATTGCCACTTTTCCTTTAGTGCGCATGGCTTCAATATGGTGTATGGCTTTCGGAATTTCTTTATAAGAATAGATCTTTTCTATATGAACTTTAATTTTCCCGTTTTGAATCAAAGATGCTAATGTTTCAAAATCTTTTGTGTTGGCTTCAGCGGTAAATTGAGCCAAAGGAAATTTGCTAAAAGCTCTTTTTAAAAGTAACGAAATCATATGCCCCATCGTTGTGAAACCTACGGTAACACCCCGCTGTCCAAGACGTTTGTAATCTTTATGAGAAAGATTGCCATGTGTATCAATAATGAGGTTGTATTTCCCATCATGTTGATGAATGTTTTCTTTATCGTACGCAATAACCTGATCAGCACCTAATGACTTTACGAAGCCAATATTTTTACTGGAACAGACTGCGGTTACTTTAGCACCATAAGCTTTTGCAATTTGCACAGCAAAATGACCGACACCACCTGAAGAGCCGTTGATAAAGACCGATTCTCCTTCCTTGAGTTGTCCATGAGTGATTAGTGCCTGCAAAGCCGTTACTCCTGCGATGGGAACACTTGCCATTTCAGGAAACCCTGTTCCTTCCGGCATGATGGCACAAACATTTGCGGGTGCACAAGTGTATTCAGCAAAAGCACCTCCTTTAAGTGTCTCTCCAAATACCCGATCTCCAATCCTAAAATGCTTTACATTGGCGCCTACTTCTTCTACAATGCCTGCAAAATCAGCCCCAATAATTTTATCTTTTGGCTTAAACAATCCGAAAGAGAATCGTGCAAAAAAAGGTTCTCCCCGAAGAATATGCCAGTCAGCTGGATTGACTGAATTCGCTTCAACTTTAACCAGGATGTGGTCATTTTTCAAAGATGGCTTTTCTACCTCTTCCAATTGAAGTACTTCTGGCCCTCCATATTTTGTTTTCGTAAATGCTTTCATCTTAACATGTTTAATTCTATTTAAATACCCAGGTAATGTTTGCAGGCTATTATTTATTCAACTCCCAGGTGTTATTCATCGTGTGGAACTGACGCCTAATAGCGAACAAAAAAGTTGAGCATATACCTGCCGGCTCACTAAGTTCTGCGGGCCGGCAGGCAACTTCGTCGCCCCGCCATATTGCCAAGCCGCTTGTTGTAAGCAGTACATGTCTGTCTACTTGTTTACGATTTTACCAGCTTTAAAAAACTTTATCCATTTGTCTTTTAAGGCTTGGGGAACTGCCGCCTGTTTTACTGCTCTAAAATTTGTGTACAAGGCTTGTTTGCCTTGAACGATATACCAAAGTTGTGATTCTGGCGTTTTGTCGTTTTTGAAATCTGGTGATTCAATTGTAAAAATTATCCACGGATATTCTGCCTTCTCATCTTTTTCAATAAACGTCAATTTCGCTTTTGGTGCATTTTGTTTTGCTTGCTCAAACATTAAATTCATTGCTTTGTCTACTGGAATACCCTTTACTCCTTTTATGGAAGTCATATTACCTAATTCAGTCCACTTGTCAATGGTTTCGTTTGAGTGAATTAAATCAACTACGTGTTGTTCTGCATTTTCCTGGTCATCACCAACTTTCCAATTTTCTGTGTCGGGCCAATCAAGCGTTAATGATTCTACCACTGGCTGTTGATTACCGCAAAATTGATTTATATATTTTTCTGCTTTTGAATCTCCGTTTTCTTTAGCTTTATTAAAATCTTCACAAGCGCCTTTTTTGTTTCCGGTTTGTGCTCTAATTTGTCCACGAAGTGTCAAAGCATTTGGTGTTGCTGGGTCTAACTCAAGTGCCTTGTCCAAATCAGGTAAAGCATCTACGTATTGTTGTTGGCTTATCAAAATTGTTGCTCTGCTATAATATGCTTTTACAAATATTGGATCAAGCTCAATTGTTTTGTCTAAGTCTTTTTTTGCAGCTTTAAAATCTTGTAACGCAAGTTCACAAACTCCACGATTAAAATACCCGTCCCGTAAATTTTTGTCCGCTTTAATAGCTTTGCTATAATCCTTAATAGCACCTTCAAAGTCTTTAAAATTATGTTTTGCAATACCGCTTTTTAAATATTCATCTGCGGTCTGTCCAAAAGAAGCTGCAGAAATTATTACTGCAATAATTGTCAATAAGTGTTTCATATTTTGTGATGTGACGTTTTTGTATTGCTTACGTTTGGGGCTTGCTGATATGCTGGCATTTATAACGACCAGCCCTCAAACTGAAGCCCAATAATACCTCCCTGCCGGTCCTCAGGACTCAATGAGCAGGCAAGTTATTAATGATGAAGATAAGTACAAAAGTTCATAGGATTGTATCTGCCAAAACCAGTGCTGATAGCGAACAAAAAGGTGAGAATTTTTATTTTTTATACAGTTCATGTTGTGTTGTTGGTGACTGCCTCATCACAAACAATCAGCTCCAATATCAACAGCGACGAAAGGAGCTTGCGTGTGCATGAGTTACAGCAGCTACAAAGGGAGAAACAAAGGTCAGATCAGATTACGCAATTTATAAAGTCCATTTTTTCTTCAGCTTATTAAGTACGGCAGATACAACCGATAGTAACAGGCCGAAAATAAATGCCCAGAGAAAGCCATCAACTTTAATTCCGGAAACAAATTTATCTGCCAGAAGAATAATAATAACATTGATAACTAACAGGAAAAGCCCCAGCGTAATAATTGTAAGCGGCAGGGTTAATAGTACAATAATTGGTTTCACAAGTACATTGAGCACTGCAAGCACCAATGCAAAAATGATTGCTGTGGTGAATGAATTGATTACGACATGTGGCTTAAGCAACACCGATAAAAGATACACTACAACAGCAGTGATCAGGATATTAATGATCCAACGCATAATTATGATTTGTTTGAAGTTACACTAAAACCATCCATTCAAAATAATAATTAAGCTAAGGGTAATTTGAAATTAGACTGCATTAAATTTCTATAAGAACTTTGAAGTGGCTCTTTTTGCTGCCAGCGTTGAAGTTTTACAGACCTTTTCAGCATTTGTTTTCAAATTCTGGAAACAGTTCGGCGGAATTAAAAGTCATCATCATCTTATGGCAAAACATACCACCTGGCAAGTGATCCAAAATAGAACACCTGCCAGATGGCGAAGTTTCTTGGTGAGGGGCCGAATCAATTACAAAAGTTATATACTACTGCGTTGATTGATCTGGATTGGGGCTTGCTTTCCCAGTTTCCGTAACCACACCGCCGGGACATTTTACAGTACCCGGCTGAGCAAGTACATTAACGGTTTCCCTGGGTTCAACACTTCCTTCCTGCTGGTTGCCATTGCAATCAATATAGGAGTACAAGACCGTAGCACCCAATGGACCATGCGGATTAAAGATTGAATATGATGCGCATTCAGCATACGGTGTTAAAGCCTGGGCTGTAAGATTTTCTGTTACTGCCGTTTTAGCTGCCCCGGCTTCTGGTCGCATATTGCTGTTTTGAAAGCTCATTAAGAAAAAACCAAGTGCTAAGGTAATGATCAGATTCTTTTTCATGATATTAAATTTTAAACGTGAAATAATAATTTACTGGCTTAAAGTTTAAAATTGTTATTTCATGTATCTGGTTATATAATTTCAACTGTTGTGCCAGCTTTTATGATAGGCTATTGGGGTAACAATTGTAGAATAAAGGAAGCAAGTGGGGAACCGTAATGGCATGTCAGCGCCATATTCGTGTCTTCGGATGCCTGCGAAAAAATTTAACATTAATTTCTGTTGCCGTTTGGGTCTATTTAGCAAAGTATAATTATGGCCAACCTCAATTTAATTGAAGAAGAATAGACTTATGCCAGTGGACTATTTCCAATAACTTTATGCAAATGAAAAAAATTATCAACGCTTTCTTCGGGATATGCGTTTTACTTTCTTTACAAAGTTGCAACAGGTATTCACAAAAAAGTACGGTGCCTGCTGTTTTTACAGAGCTCCCAGAATCGGATGGGCAGTACCGGTATATCAAAAATTATTTTATACTTTCTGAGCAACGAAAAATAGAAGCATGGTACAGTACTTATTTAAATGAATGCATCTTGTTTTATAAAATCGAGAACCCTACAAAGGATTCTATCCTCAATCTTATAAAAAGTTACTGGGTAACATCAGACGGGCAAAAGCATGACATCCGAACCATACAATGGCGCCCAATTAAAAACGGAAAAGAAGTGCTTGTTACGATGAATTATGCTTACCGCATTATTGCCGAAAACCGGGTGAAACAGATTCCCGAATTAAAATTGCAGCTGATCCTTAACCGGCGCAACAAAATAATAAGTATAAAGGAATTGAGCAGGGGTAGCTAGAACTGTACACCCACGCCATGGTTTCGCTCACGAACCATTTCTTTTATAAGCCATCAAATACCTGGTAAAGGTTATTTAAAAATCCAAACTCATCAAGTTTCCATATCCCTAGGTATTTACTTTTATTATTTAGCTGGATTTTGATTTTGGTTCGTGAACGAAACCAAGGAGAAGGTGGCAGGCACGTTGCTATTGTCTGTCCACTGTATAATTCAGTTCAGTTACCCCGCAAGTAAATTGCCGGGTAGTCAATAGTTTTAGTTTTATTTTGTCTTTGATGTCTACAAATAATGGAATGCCCCGTCCAAGAATAATTGGATTAACAAATAGCCAATAGCCGTCAATTAAGTTCAGTTGAATAAGTGAATGCGTAGCTGTAGGACTACCAAAAAGTAAGATGTCTTTACCTGCCTGTTGTTTTATTTCATTTATGCTGCCCGAAATGTTGTTGCTAATAATTTTTGTATTAGTTAAAGCCGCATCTTTCATTGTTTTTGATAAAACAACTTTGTGAACTTTGCTATACCACTTTGAATGTTCAATGTCGTGCCTGGTCGCTGTCGGCTTGTCTCCTGCGGTAGGCCAGTAATTTTCCATCATCTGGTAAGTTACCCGTCCATATAATGCAGTGTCGCCTTCGCTTATCCGCTTACCCACATGATCAAAAATTTCTTCATCAACTTTGATCCAGTCCATTTCTCCGTTCAGTCCTGCTACAAAACCGTCAAGCGATATGTGCATAAAGGAAATTACTTTTCTCATATGATTCTATTTTTTATTGCTGCCTAAGGTTTGTTACTGTCTTTTTAGAAGCTCCCGATGAAAATGGTGGATTCATATCGGGAAGTGATCTTGCGGAACACTTGAGCCAATTGGGAATTTAAATCTTAATAAGCAGATACTAAAGGCAAGTGATCTGCTTTAGAAAAGGATCGCATATAAAGTACTTTGATGTCTTTTAACTCACCGCGTTTTCCCTGTGCTTGCAGGGATTGATACAATCCTAATAACGACCATCCATTGCCGGGATTCCATAACAGATCTTCACGATAAACTTTTTCCGCTTGCTTTGGTTTGTTCAGCTTCAATAGAAAAGCGCCCAAATATTGCCTTGCCGGAAGCATCCATATTTTAGGCTCCGCATATATCAGGCTATCTTCTGCAAGGATAGCTTTTTTAATTATGCTGATTGCTTCATTGTATTTTTTCTGATTGTAAAGAATATTTGCGGCCAAAATATTTTCTGCAACGATCGAGCACTCATAAGGGCTGCTCTTGTAAGGTGCAAACCGAACCCGAAGTATAGTCTCCTCCTTTTTTTTCCGGAGCTGCCTGAGATGTCGCTCAGCACCTGCATGATCACCGGTTTTGGTATAGGCCATCCCTTTTGCAAAATCATTTATTATTCCTGCATAGGTCCATTGCGGGCTGATCGATGAGGTATCTAGCAGAATATCTTTCCATTTGCCCATTCGTACCATAGCAAACTGTGGGAACATATACTGGAATTGCAGATAAGTATCTTCATGTGTTGGTTTAACCAGGTTACGGCAGGCCATGGCCTTTGGTAACGCCACTTTCATGGCCCCGCTTAAAGCACAATAAGCATCTACAGCATAGTAATGCGGAACATGAACTCCTCCCGTAAAAAGCCCTTTCGCCAATGAGTCGTACACCTCAAGGCTTCTGTCTGCCGCTTCGTTAGCCATAACCCCTTTTGCATATAAACCAAAGCGTTCGTATTCGTGGCTCGACATATGAACCATATGGGCCACACCCGGAAATAGTTTTAATAAGGAGTCTGCACTCGCTAAAGCAACTTCAGGCTTACGGGAAGCTTCGGTAACATGTATGTAATAATGCAGGCCGGCAGGATGATGCGGATCCTGTTTCAGTATGTCTTTACAAAGTTGAACCAGCTCGGGAGTCCACGGTTTGGCTGTACCGTTATTGTTCCAAAAATCCCACGGATGTATCAACATTACCGCATCGGTATACAAAGCCTTTATGTTGGGATCATTATTATATTTAGCAATAAGGGGGCGCATTGCTGCAGCATAATTTATGTTGAATTCATCCCTTTGTTTGCCCGAAGTATCAGCCAGGTCGTACCGTGTACCCATAGCATGTATCAGGTCTCTTTCTTTAGGCGTTGCATATTTAGCGTTGCGGTTCATCATGGCTATTACCCCCGGTATGAGTTTGTTGCGCTTATAACTATAGCCGAAATTATAAGAGGGCCCCATTGCCAAAGCCTGGCCCCAATATACCATGGCGCAACTGCTATCGAATCTTGCCGCCTCTTTAAATGATGCAACAGCTTCTCTTCCATGATAACTGTAGTACATACTCAATCCCTGGTTGAAATAAATTTGAGCACTATCATTTTGGGTTGTGATCGGGTAAGAATGATCACCCCAACCGGGCAAAATGCTGATGAACTTGCCGCCTGCGCCAGCATCTACATTTTCAGTTGTGCCGGCACCACAATCAATGCTATTTAAAACCCGGTATTCCTGGCTGTACTCAGGAGCCTTATTATTATTGCTCACAAGCATCATACCTATACTTCCAATCAGCAGGGGACAAAAAATGATAAGACTTTTCCTCATGTTTTTAGCTTTAATGAATTGCAGTTAACGTTTGTATTGACGAGCCGGATACGAACATTCATCTACCTCTAATATAATCAGCATTTATGAAAATATTCAGTATTTGTTTTTCCGGAGGATGCCCGCAGGGCTCTGTGAGCTGTGCACAAAATCCGGACACAGTCCGGCAGAATAAAAAAAATCACGTTAATCCTGCGGAAAACTTGTACCAAAAAGGATGATAATCTGTGCTATCTGAATAATAGATCTCGGGATATCTATGGTTAATAATAACAAACTTCTACTCATGCTGCTGTCTATTCCACAATTCCTCTTTCCTATTCCGTCATTTCATATAGTTTTCTTACCACTAAAATAATAATGCTCCTTATTCTTAACTATCCACAATAGTTTCGGGTGATAATCGTATAGCCAATGCGTAAGATCATTCCACTCCTTGTTATAATATTTTCGATTACGGGTTTTTCTGCCCAGGGGCAGGATAAGCGGAACATCCGCATCACTGTAGCCAATGAACAGAAAAATACACTACCAGGTTCCACTGTTTATTTATTGAATCAAGACTCAACGGTCATTCGTTCAGGTGTTGCCGGCGCATCCGGCATTTTCGAATTTAGTGATCTTGGTCCCGGTAAATATCTTATTCGGGCAAGCCAAACAGGATACAATGATGGGTACAGCCCAATGATCGACCTCAGTAACAAAACGGCATTTGCTGATATCATTACCCTCAGATCCAAAAGCAGTACGCTGAATGAAGTAACTGTTATTTCTAAAAAGCCCGCCATCCAGTTCCTTCCTGATAAAACAGTGATAAACCCCGAAGCCACTATTTCAAATGCAGGAGCTTCGGTTATGGATGTATTGGAAAAATCGCCCGGCATAACGGTGAATAAAGATGGCTCCATCATCATGAAGGGCAAACCTTCCGTAATGGTTTTGATCGATGGCAAGCCCACCCAGTTAAGCGGTGCAGACCTGCAGGCTTATCTTTCCGGCATCCCTGCTTCACAGGTAGATGTGATGGAACTGATCGAAAACCCCGGAGCCAAATATGATGCAGCCGGAAATGCCGGTATCATCAACATCAAAATGAAAGCCAACAAACTGAAAGGCTTCAACGGTTCGATGAATTTAAGTTTAGGACAAGGCATCTTTACCAAAACGGGTAATTCATTAAACCTGAATTACCGCAATGGAAAAACAAACTGGTTCCTCAACTATGGCATGCGTGCCAGCAGGGAGAAGATGGATATGTGGACACTAAGGAAATATGTGAATACCAAAAACGAAGATTCTGTTTTACTGGAACAACCCAATTTTAACAGGAGCTCCCAGGTAGGACATAATATTAAAACGGGCTTCGATCTTTTTTTAAACAAGAACACAACATTGGGCCTTGTATTTACCGGGGGCACCTTCAACAGGAATGCGACCAGTACCAGTTCGATCAACTGGATGGACCCTCAGCACAACATTGATTCTTCTATTAATACCTCGGGTGAAAATAACCGGAAGTTCAAAAGAGGGGGCGTGAATGTAAATGGCAGGTTCAAGCTCAATGAAAGCAGTGACCTGGCTGTTGACCTTGACTATGTAAACTTTACTATCAATGGCGATCAACAATATCAAACCCAGTTAGTGGCACCGGGCAGCGATATTGAAAGGACAAAAGGAAATATCCCTTCTAAACTCAATATCTTTTCGGCAAAAGCCGATTATAGCAAACGGTTTAAAAAATTCCTGCTGGAAACCGGTTTAAAAACTGCGGTCAATAAAACAAATAATCTTGCTGAGTATTATTTAGCCACTAATAACAACCCATGGCAAGCTGACCTGCGCCGCAGCAACCATTTTTTATACAAAGAAACCATCAGCGCTGCCTATGCAAGTGTTGATGCAGAGAAAGGCAAATGGCATTGGCAGGCCGGGCTTCGTTATGAATTTACTTCCTACAAAGCCCATCAGCTGGGTAATGCGGTTGTTAGGGATTCAGCTTTCAAAAGAAATTATGGAAGTATATTTCCTACTGCGTTTTTATCTTACAATGTTGACAGTAATAACAGCATCACCCTCCGTGCAGGTAAAAGGATAGACAGGCCTGCGTTTCAACACCTGAACCCTTTCCAAACGATACTGAATAAATATACTTACGAAGCCGGTAACCCTTTCATAAAACCACAGTATACCTGGAATTTTTCAGTAGCCCACACGTATAAGCAAAAGCTTACTACGGAGGTCTCCTACAGTTACCTCAAAGATTATTTTTCGCAGATATTTATCATTGACTCCAGCAGCAGTAATGTAAATAAGAACGTTATCATTTATACCCGGGGGAATGTAGGTTCGTTTACAAATTTCGGCATTACCGAAACCTTTCAAACGCCCATTACAAAATGGTGGAATCTTACGGCAGTAGCTGTATACAATCATAAGGTTATAAAAGGTGTGGTATGGGCTCCTTTTACAGCGAGGGTAAACCAGCTGAACATCAGCATCAATAACCAGTTCCAGCTAAAAAAAGGATGGAGCCTGGAACTTAGCGGTTATTACCAAACCAAAAGCCAGATAGACCTGCAGGAATGGCTGGAGCCACAGGGCGAACTGAATATTGCTGTTGGCAAACAGATACTGAAAAAGAAAGGAACATTGAGACTGAGTGTCCGTGATCTTACTTATTTTCAAAACTATAACGGCTATTCTACTTTTGAGAATTCGAATGAGCCTTTTACCATAAAATGGGATTCCAGAGTTGTGCGGCTGAATTTTAGCTGGCGCTTTGGTAAAACGATGAAGGCAGTGAGCCGATCTGAGGGCGGAGCTTCTGATGAGATAAATAGGGTTGGTGGAAATTAATTGACAAGACTGGCGGAATTAAAACAGCATCAAGTGATTCCGGGGAACACTTGCCTTTACTTTGATTTAAGAATAATTGTGAGTAATTTTTTAAAAGGAAAAGCAGAGGTGAACTCTAACACTTGCTAAGTTTTCAGACT
>JAYUYX010000171.1:0-4349 GCA_043752205.1 Chitinophagaceae bacterium | reverse complement strand
GGCTTTTTTCCATCAACACTTACCAGACCAATGGCGCAGCCAAATTCTTTTTTAAAAGAAGTATGTAGTTTTACTTTGGGAATATCCTTTACTTTATTCATCCAGTAATTCTTAAGGTACAACAGCCGCTCTTCTTTTCTTTTACTGCCCATCATATCATGAAAATCGATTGCTTTATCAATAGCTTCTTCAATATAAAATGGCCTGGTACCCAAATGTTCAAACTTGCGTATATCATCCTGATTTTTATCGCCGGCTCCAAATAATGGCCATGTCGTTTTAATTTTTTCTTTACGAACATATAGAAAACCAGTACCTATTGGAGCTCCCAGCCATTTGTGCAGGCTGGTACCAAAATAATCGCAATTAAGATCGGGTATTAAAAATTCAAACTGCGCAAATGTGTGTGCACCGTCAACCAATACATCTATATTTTTTTTCTTGGCAGCATCTGCAATCTTACGTACGGGCATTTTTTGCCCGATCCAATTGATCATATGAGTTACCTGCACCACTTTGGTTTTAGCAGTAAAGGCATCAGTGTATTGTTTAACCAAATAATTTTCATCTTCGCTGGGCAACTCAAGATTTACCCATACCAGTTTTATGCCTTCTCTTTTTTCTCGTTGTTTCCAGGCACCAATCATGTTTGGATAATCCTGTTTGGTAAGTACCACTTCATCGCCTGCTTTCAATTCAATTCCAAATATTACAGTTTCTAAAGCTTCCGATGCATTGCGGTGCAGCGCAATTTCTTCAGCATCGCATCCTGCAAGGTTGGCCAGGTTCTTACGAAGTGGTTCTCTGCCCTGGTCAATAATCCGCCACATAAAATAACTGGGTGCCTGGTTACAGATATCATAATTGGTCTTCATGGCATCGGCCACAGATTTTGGCGCAGGTGCCACGCCACCATTATTTAAGTTTATAAAATTGGGTGCAATGGTATAAGATTGCTGCACATAATGCCAGAACTCTTCATCGCTTGCCAGTTGCGAAGGAGGAATGGCAGCTGAATTTTCTAAAGCAGACTGCAGGTTACGGCTCCATGCAGGTTGCACAAGGTTGGCAGTAATGGCTGATGCAGATAATAAACCTATTTTATTCAAAAAAGAGCGACGGTTACTCATGTGCCTAAATTTTAGATGTACAATGTACAAATTTTGTTTTTTGCAAAGCAAGATGATTTAGGTAATTTCCGGTTTCTGCATAATTCAAAAGTAAAAAGTAAAAAATCAAAATTGGGGCAACCTGATGCTTTTGGCTTTTGAATTTTGAATTTATAAAAAAAATCAAGCTGTTTATATGAAGATTGTTGAAATTAAAATATTAAGAGGCCCGAATTACTGGAGCGTACGCCGTACCAAACTTATACAAATGAAGCTTGACCTGGAGGAAATGGAGCAACGCCCTACCAATAGCATCAAAGGGTTCAGGCAGCGGCTGGAAGAAATGTTTCCTACCATGATAGAACACCGCTGTAGTGTAGGTACCCCCGGCGGTTTTTTTGAACGGGTGGAAGAAGGTACCTGGATGGGGCATGTAATTGAACATATCGCTTTGGAAATGCAGACACTGGCTGGTATGGATACCGGCTTTGGCCGCACCCGTGGTACCGGTAAAGAAGGTGAGTATTATGTATGCATCAGTTATATGGAAGAAGATGCTGGTGTATATGCGGCCCGTGCTGCAGTAAGAGTAGCACAGGCTTTAACCGATGGCGTTGTGTATGACATGGCAGAGGACATCATGAAGATGAGAGAAATTCGTGAAGAAACAAGGCTGGGGCCCAGCACAGGCTGTATTGTGGATGAGGCTGCTAAAAGAGGCATCCCTTACATCCGTTTAAACAAACATTCACTGGTACAGTTAGGCTATGGTGTCCATCAAAAAAGAATAAGGGCAACCATTGCCAGCACCACGGGTAATATTGCAGTTGATATTGCCTGCGATAAGGAAGAAACAAAAAATTTACTGGATGCTGCCGAGATACCTGTTCCTAAAGGGGATGTGGTTAAAACTGAAGAAGGTTTACAGGCGGTTATTGATGATATTGGCTATCCCATAGTTATTAAACCTATTGATGGTAATCATGGCAAAGGAAATACTACCAACATCATTAACTGGGATCAGGCACTGAAAGCATTTGAAGCCGCAAAAATTTATGGCCGCAGTGTGATTGTAGAAAAATATATCACAGGTTTTGATTTCAGGATCTTAGTTATCAATTATAAATTTATTTGTGCAGCCCTACGTACACCCGCCGCTGTAACTGGTGATGGGAAGAACACTATTCAATATTTATTGGATGAAGTAAATAAAGATCCCCGCCGTGGGTATGGACACGAAAAAGTCCTTACACAAATCACTATCGATCAGTTTACACAAAAGATGCTGGATGATATAGGTTACACGTTGGATACTGTACCTGCAAAAGGTGAACAGGTTTTACTGAAGCCAACAGCCAATCTTTCAACTGGTGGCACAAGTACTGATGTTACAGATGAAGTACATCCTGCAAATATTATGATGTGTGAGCGCATTGCAAAAATTATAGGACTTGATATTTGCGGTATTGATATTATGGTAAAGGATCTGCGTTCACCGGTAAAAGAGAGTGGTGGTGCTATCCTGGAAGTTAATGCTGCACCGGGTTTCCGTATGCATATAGACCCATCCATTGGTTTACCACGCAATGTGGCAGAGCCGGTTGTTGATATGCTTTTTCCAAAAGGTAGTACAGGCAATATCCCCATTATTGCCATTACCGGCACCAATGGTAAAACAACTACTGCAAGATTAACGGCACATATTGTAAAAACTGCCGGTTATAAAGTTGGTTACACCACCAGCGATGGGGTTTATATTCAAAACCAACTGATGATGAAAGGAGATTGTACCGGCCCCCTCTCCTCTCAATTTGTTTTAAAAGATCCTACAGTTGATTTTGCGGTTTTAGAATGTGCCAGGGGTGGTATTTTAAAAAGTGGACTGGCATTTCAAAATTGCGATGTAGCTGTTGTAACCAATATCAGTGCAGATCATATAGGCCTGGGTGGAATTGATTCTATGGAACAGATGGCAAAGGTAAAATCTGTGGTGCCCGAAACAGTTTATAAACATGGTTATGCTATTTTAAATGCTGAAGACGACCTGGTATATGAAATGAAAAGAGGGTTGAGCTGCAATGTTGCTTTGTTTAGTATGGATGAAAATAATTCCAGAATAAAAAAGCATTGTAAAGATGGAGGGTATGCTGCCGTTTTTGAAAATGGCTATATCACCATCATGAAAGGTAACTGGAAAATAAGGGTGATAAAAGTAATTGATGTGCCCCTGACTTACGGTGGCAAAGCAGTACACAATATAATGAATTGCCTTCCCGCTGTATTGAGCACTTATTTCTGGCGCAATATTGAAATTGAAGATATCAGGCTGGCCCTGCAAACCTTTATCCCATCATCAACTCAAACACCGGGCAGGTTAAACCTGTTCCAGTTCAAACACTTCCAGTTTTTAGTTGACTTTGCCCATAACCCTGCGGGATTGGAACTGCTTTGTGATTTTGTTAGCAAACTGGATGGCGAACCCAAAGTAGGCATCATCAGCGGTACCGGCGACAGAAGAGATGAAGATATTAAAGAGTTGGGAAGAATTTCCGGGAGATCATTTGATGAGATCATCATTCGACAAGATAAGCACCTGCGTGGCCGAACAGCAGAAGAAATTGTGCAATTACTGGTTGATGGCATTAATGAAACAAAAACAAAAGATATTCCTATCGAAATAATTTATAATGAAAAGGAAGCCATTATGCATGCTTATAATACTGTAAAGCCTGGTTCTTTAATTACCATAATGTGTGATGTGGTGGCAGAAGCGTTGGACCTGATAAAGGGTTTAAAGGAGAAAGAAGATGCAGAGTAAAGGGAGCTATTGGCCATTAGCTTTTAGAAGAAACCAAATAACCGAATAAACATTGGTATTATTGGCCTAAGAAGAAAAAATGCTGACTACTTTCGCCAAAAGCCTGTTAGTTAAAAGCTAATAACTTATAGCTAACAGCTTCTTAAAAAGCATTTGGGAGGTAAAAACATAACCCTTATTTTTGCAGCCGAATAAATAACTGGGTTATGGTGTAAAGGTAGCACAACAGATTTTGATTCTGTTTGTCTAGGTTCGAATCCTAGTAACCCAACAAAAAAGAACTGGTAACTCAGTTCTTTTTCGTTTTAAATATTTTTTTAATAGAATTCTTACTACATTTTTTTGGCTGGTTTACTAATACGCTTTTCTCACACATTTCCGTTATAAGCTATTATCCTATTATACATAACCCGCCTATGAAA
>JAYUYX010000170.1:0-44880 GCA_043752205.1 Chitinophagaceae bacterium | reverse complement strand
ATGCTAATTTAATAATTACTACCCACTTCGTAACATGGACAATCAACCAAAAACAAAATATTCTTAACCTACTGCCAATTACGAGAAATGTAAAAATTGTTAAATCCGTATTAATAGTTTCCCCGTAAGTGTTGATATTCAGATTTGTTTATCAAAATAAACTATTCACCATAAAATTAACTAAACATGTTTTCAAAACTCAACAGACAATTACTACTGTTACTTTTGCCCTCAATTTTTTCGCTAACGGTTGCAGCACAAACAGCAGCTAAAACAAATACAATAACTACTGCCGTTCCATTTCTAAGGCTTGCACCCGATGCAAGAGCAGGTAGTATGGGTGATATCGGCGTTGCTACTATGCCCGATGCGAATTCCATTTTTTACAATGGAGCCAAAACAAGTTTCAATCAGTCAAAGTATGGTATCGGCATTTCGTATGCACCCATGCTCACACAACTGGATATTAATAGTATATATCTGCTGGCACTTTCCAGTTATTACAAAATGAACGATAAAGAAGCTGTTTCTTTTGGTCTGCGTTATTTCAGTAAAGGAGATATGGCTTTTACTGATAACATCGGTAACGAGGTAAGCAGGTCTAAACCAAATGATCTTGCAGTAGAAGCAGGTTATTCCCGTAAGCTTTCAAATAAACTGGGTTTAGGCCTGGCTGTACGCTACATTAATTCCAAGCTTGCAGATAACAGCAGCACACCGGATTATAAATCGGGCAGTGCATTTGCTGCAGACCTTTCCCTCTTTTATAAAATGAGCAAAGGCTGGGATTTTGGTATTGCACTTACCAATTTAGGATCTAAGATCAACTACGGTGGTTCTTCAAATACCAAAAGTTATATACCCGCCAACCTTGCTATAGGAACGGCTTATACCAAAACTATCAATGCCGATAATAAAATTTCTTTCGGACTTGATATAAATAAATTACTTGTTCCTACACCTCCTGATCCTGCAGATGCAAATGATGTTGCTAAATACAATGATAAAAGTGTTATTGGCAGTTGGTTTAGTTCTTTTGGCGATGCACCCGATGGATTTAGTGAAGAAATAAGAGAATTTCAACTTGGCCTTGGCGGTGAATATTCTTTCAAGGATATGTTCTCTTTACGTGCTGGTTACTTTACCGAAAGTAAAACAAAAGGCGATCGTAATTATGTAACAGTGGGTGCAGGTGTTAAATACAAATTCGCCGGCATAAATTTCTCATACCTGGTTCCTACAGGCAACTCAGCAAATATGAGTGCGCTTAAAAATTCTATCAGGCTTTCTTTAATATTTGATCACAATAAATAATCACCTGCATTTTTAAAAATAAAATAGATACAATGAAAAAACTAAACTTACAAACAAAACACCTCGTGTGGTTATTTGCACTGCTTATGTGCAGTCTCATATCACAGGCATCAAGCCATAGGGAAGCACCAATGATCTCCAATGATCCCCTGGCAGATAACACTGATGTGTATGCATTCAGGAGTCCTGATGATCCGAATACAATAACCATTATTGCCAATTACATTCCTTTTGAATTACCTGAGGGAGGTCCAAACTATTATACTTTTGGAACCAATATCCGGTATGAAATTCACATCAAGAATAAAACAAGTACAACAATTGATGATATTCTTTACCGGTTCACGTTTTCGTATGTTAACCAGGATCCAAGCACATTCTTTAACATCCGCTTAGGTAAGCAGAATCTCAAAACAACATATGTGTGTGAGAAGAGTGTAAATGGCGGTGCATTTGTGACAATTGTTAACAATGGCGTTGTGCCACCGGCCAATATTGGTCCCCGCTCTATTCAGAACCCAGTTGTTGGCCTCGGTGCACCTAATTATGATGCATTGATCACTGCAGCTATTGCAACAACAGCAGGCGGCGAAAAAGTTTTTTGTGGCCCCGTAGATGATCCTTTCTTTGTAGATCTTGCTGGTGCTTTTGATGTAGGTAATTTCAGGCCAGAAGGAAATACCACCAATCCACCAAAAGATGCCGTAACCCGTTTTAATGTACACAGCATTGCACTTAAAATTCCTATTAATCTTTTACAGAAAGATGGTAAGAACGTATCTCAGGCAACAAGTATCCTTGATGGAGATTTTGTTATAGGTGTTTGGGCAAGTGCCAGCAGACAACAGATCAAAACAATTAATGCTGCTGGCGTAAATACTTTCTCAGGCCCGTGGGTACAGGTATCACGTTTGGGTATGCCACTTACCAACGAAGCAATTATTCCCGTTGGCATGAAAGATAAATGGAATAGCGGTTCGCCAGCTACTGACCTTCAGTATGCGGCTTATTTTTCTAATCCTGAGCTGGCATTGTATATGGATGATACACAATTTGGGGGTGCAGTTCCTTCTTTAAATGCACTAAGAATTCAGAATCATTCTTTGGGTGCTTATGATTTCAGGAATGGAAAACCAGGTTTATATTCTTTAAAAGGATCTGCTGCTGTAAAAGGCACTGCATTGGATGATGCTATTTTTGGAACCATTTTATTACCCGATAATAAAAGTCCGAGAGCCGTTGATATTTTACCTATATTTTATACAGGTGTTCCAAACCTTGCTCCTTACCAGTTAGCTACAGGCAAAACAGGCGGCCCACTTTCGCCAGGCAAACCTTTTATCAATAATTTTTTACCAACGCTGGGAGATATGTTACGCCTTAATATGGCCGTACCTCCTACCCCACGCAATGATCCTAAATTCAGCAGCCTGGGTATTATAAATGCTGCAGTACTTGGCCTTACAGACCCTGCATACAATGCAAGCACAGCTATACAGTTCATCCCTAACATGGATGGTTTCCCTAATGGAAGAAGACTGGAAGATGATGTAACAACAATTGAATTACAGGCTGTAGGTGGTGTTGCTTTAGCTGCTATCGGTTTATGGTATGATGATTATAAAATGGATGGCAGCAGCCCTGTTACTACTAACCTGGTAAATGTATTGAGCTTTTCTGCAGGACCAACTAAAAATGATACCACATTTAAAGCAGCCTTTCCTTATGTACAAACACCATGGAGAGGATTTGATTATACAATAAAACCAAGATTCTAAGCAAAAAATAAAATCATTTTAAATAATACATTTATGAAACAATATTTAAAAATACTTACAGCGTTGTTACTTTGTACAGCTGCTTTTGTAACAATAACTTCGGCATCCAGCCATCGTGAAGCGCCATTGATCTCAAATGATCCCCTGGCAGATAATACAGACGTATATGCTTTCCGCAGCCCGGCCGACTCAAACAAAATTATCCTTATAGCAAATTATATTCCTTTCGAACATCCCGCTGGCGGCCCCAACTGGTACACGTTTGGAGAAAATATACGCTACGAGATACACATTGATAATAATACAGCTACAGCAGGCGATGATATTATTTACCGCTTTACTTTCAGGCAGGAGAATGAAGATCCCACCACGTTTTTCAACATCCGTCTGGGCAAACAAAATATTAAGACAACATACATCTGCGAAAGAAGTATCAACGGCGGATCAACGTTTGCAACAATTGTTGCAAATGGAACTGTGCCCCCTCCAAATATTGGCCCACGCTCAATTGAAAATCCTACAGTAGGTTTAGGTGCTGCAGATTATAATGCATTGATGACAGGAGCTATTGCTACGTCTACAACAGGAGAAAAAGTATTTTGCGGCCCTATTGATGATCCTTTCTTTGTTGACTTAGGTGCTGCATTTGATGTAGGTGGATTTAGAACAGCAGGTGCCAGAGATGGACTTGCAAAATTCAACTGTCATACTATTTCAATTGAAGTACCCATCAGTACTTTACAAAAAACAGGCAAAACTACTGCACAGGCAACAAGTATTTTAGATGCTGATTTTGTGATTGGTGTTTACGCTAATGCAAGCAGGCCTGCCATTACAACTTTAAGCACCGAGGGTGGTAAACCAGCAGTTTCTGGCGCCTGGACCCAGGTTTCAAGATTAGGAATGCCATTAACCAATGAAGCTATTATTGCTATTGGTATGAAAGATAGGTGGAATTCAGTTTCTCCATCAGCCGATGGACAGTTTATTCCTTTCTTTAAAAATCCCGAACTGGCTTTATATATGGATGACTCTCAATTTGGTGGCGCTGTACCCGGCCTTGCTAAATTAAGAATTCAAAAAGCTTCTTTAGGTGCATTTGATTTTAGAAATGGCAAACCAGGTTTATTTCCTTTAAAAGGTTCACCTGCTGTTGCCGGCACTGCATTGGATGATGCCATTTTTGGTACCATCTTATTACCTGACAATCAAAGCCCGAGAGCTGTAGATATTTTACCGATATTTTACACCGGTGTTCCAAACCTTCGCCCTTACCAGTTAGCAACAGGAAAAGGTGGAAATCCATTAGCAGCAGGCAAGCCATTCATCAATAATTTTTTACCAACCTTAGGTGATTATTTAAGATTGAACATGGCAGTACCTGTTACACCACGTAACAGCCCTGACTTCAGTAACCTGGGAATTATTCAGGCAGCAGTTTTAGGATTGACTGATCCAAGGTTTAATGCCAATGCTAACCTCCAGTTTATTCCCAACATGGATGGTTTTCCTAATGGCAGAAGGCTGGAAGATGATGTAACCACTATTGAATTACAGGCAGTAGGCGGTGTTGCTTTAGCAGCCATTGGCTTATGGTACGATGATTATACAGGTGCCGGAAGTCCGGTTACTCCGCAACTTATTAATACCATCACTTTTAGAGAAGGTGTTGGTAAGAATGATACCACTTTTAAAACTGCATTTCCTTTTGTACAAACACCCTGGAGAGGTTTTACAGGCGCTCAATATACAGGACCAAAGAGTAGTGTACTGGCTTTAAATATTGGTGCAAATGGGATTGCTTTTGTTGCATTTCCAAGCCCTTTTAAAAACAATGTAACTTTTCATTATAAACTGGCCCAGAATGCCAATGCTATCCGCATTGATATTATTGATGCCAATGGCAGAAAAGTGGCGTCGATTAATGAAGGAGCTAAAACAACAGGTGATTACTATGTACAATGGTCTAAACCCAATTTAGCAGCTGGTACATATTATGCCCGGATGTATGCCGATAACTTAAAATCAGTTACAGTAGGTATAGTCAAGATCAATCAATAATTCTAACATAACATACACTAATACGCAAAAAGAAAAACTAATGTTTTTCTTTTTGCGTATATTATAAAAACAACTGATAAAATGAAACACACTTTAACCCAATCCACTATTGTAATTACATTTTCTTTACTGCTTTGCCTGTTTACGGCTATAACCGGCTGCAATAATAGCCAGAGTGAAACCCGGCTAAAAGCTTATGTAAATGAACAAAATCCTTTAGAGATCCCTGAACTGCTGAACAGGCAAGGAGAACTTGCTACTGCTGCAGAATGGCCAAAAACACAGGAAAAACTGGCGGAATTAAAAACTAAAATTGCATCCCAACCCCAAGATGTAAAACTACGTCTGCAGGTAGCTTCAATCTTTATTACAGAACAGCGCATTACCGGCGAGCATCACTATTATTACAAAGCAATTGAAAAAATACTTGACGGAATCTTAAGCATAGAGCCAAAGAATTTTGAGGCCAATGTTTATAAAGCTTCTTTAAAAATGTCGCAGCACCAGTTTGTTGAAGCAAAAAAAATAGCAGAGGCAGCCCGAAACATCAATCCTGATAATGCATTTGTATATGGCATTTTAGTAGATGCAAATGTTGAGTTGGGAAATTATGAAGAAGCGATCGCCATGTCTGATAAAATGCAGGTTTTAAAACCATCATTAGAAGCATACTCAAGAGCAAGTTATTTACGGGAGATATATGGTGATTACCCGGGCGCCATTGCTGCTATGAATATGGCTGTACAGGCTGGCCTACCCGGTTCTGAAGCCCAAAGCTGGAGCCGGAATATATTGGGAGAGTTATATTACAATACCGGTAATTGGGCTGCGGCTGAAAGTGCTTATACAGAAAATTTAGCCATGCGCCCCAGCTATGCGCCCAGTATGGCAGGACTTGCAAAAGTGGAAACTAAAAAGAAGAATTATGCAAGGGCATTGGCTTTATTAGATTCTGCAAATGCTATTATGCCACAATCCTCTTTTCAAGAACAAAAAGCAGACGTATATGTCCAAATGGGTGAAGCAAAAAAAGCCATGGATACGTATGCAGAAGTACAAAAATCTTTGTTGGCAGATGCTAACTCGCCTGATCATTCAGTTTCTTTAGAACTGGCAAGAAGTTTTATAAAAACAAACCAATGGGATAGTGCAAAGAAATATGCAGCTATGGAATATAATATCCGCCCAAAAAATATTGATGTTAATAATGAACTGGCCTGGATAGCATACAATCAAAAAGATGTTGCATCGGCAAAAGAATATTTGAAGACAGCTTTGAGTACAGGCAGTAAAAACCCTGAGCTATTGCAGAGAGCTACTTCTATTAATAAAAAATAATCCAGCAATCTATAGATTCAAAGGCGAAGCGTAAAACTTCGCCTTTTTTATTTTTTTCAAAATCCCTGCATTTTATTAATTCGTAATTAGATATGAGCTGGTCAGCAAATTGCAGATTATAATTTTTATGTAATGAAGAAAATAATTTTTTGTATCATTTTACAATTACTATTCATAAACTTTGGCAAAGCCCAAAGCAAGGCTGTAGCTAAAATTACCCTTCCTGCAAAACAGGTTGTGCTGTTTACCCCACAGTTGCCTGCCACATCATTTAATCATAAAAATTTTATTAATACCGCTACAGTTAAAGCACAGCTTTTGTTTTTTAATGATGTGCCTTTGCTTAAAGTTGCCGGTACCCAAAAAAAGCAGCTTATGCTGCTAACCCGGCTTTCTTTTGCCGATGTTTTAGAAACCACGGTGAATAGCTTTAAACCCCGCCTGGTAAATACATACGATGATAATATTGATGAATTATTTAAAGACGCCCCTTCATGGTTACAACTCACCTGTATAGTATCTTTATAAGTCAATCCGCTTACCTTTTAATTGCGTAGATGATTTACTTTAGCCAACTTTAACAGCATCATGAACCAACAAAACAATTCCTTTGTTTATAAATGGGCAATATGCACCTGTTTCATCCTTTTCATAAGTACATCTTTATGGGCTCATGATGCAGACAGTTTAGCAAACCTGAGTAAAACCGAAGTAGCAGGCATTTATCTGCAATTGGGTTTCACGCATATTATACCCCTGGGTTTAGATCATATTCTCTTTGTGTTGAGCTTGTTTTTGCTCAACCCCAAATTAAAGCCCATATTATGGCAGGCTACTGCTTTTACTGTAGCCCATACCATTACACTTGGTCTTGCTATGTACGGTGTTATTAAACCGCCTGCAAATATTGTAGAGCCGATAATTGCCTTATCAATCATGTATGTTGCGCTGGAAAATATTTTTTCTTCTAAATTAAATACCGGGCGTATCGGTATCGTTTTTTTATTTGGATTGATACATGGTATGGGCTTTGCCAGTGTACTCACTGAGCTTGGCCTGCCTAAAAATGCTTACATAAGTTCTTTACTGATGTTTAATGTTGGTGTAGAACTTGGGCAGGTAACAGTAATTATTGCCGCCTTCCTTTTATTGGCCCTGCCCTTTGGTAAAAAACCATATTACCGCAGCCGCATTGTAATACCCTTATCAATCATCATTGCAGCCATTGCTTTGTATTGGACGGTGGAAAGAATATTTTTTACGTAGAAATATTTTGTGAAGGCTTATTAATTTTACGAAATATGTTGTTCTATTGTTTGTTTAAAAAAATTTATATCAAAGGGTTTTTCTATACACCCATCGGCATTTAGTTTTTTACATATTTCTTTGATGTCTGCATTGGCAGAAAAGAGGAGCACAGGAATATGACAGGTATCAGCATTTTCTTTCATCATATATATAGCTTTCTCACCACCAATTTCAGGTATCCAAAGGTCCATTAAAATAAGATCGGGTTTAATGCTGGCGATATCATTAATTACGTTTTCGCATTGTAATAGTGTTTCTACACGATATGGGCATTTTGCTAAAACTGCTTTGCAGAGAAACAATATTTCGGGGTTGTCATCGTAGATTAAAATACATTTTTCCATCTGCGCTTATATGAAATTTATTGAGGTCTAATTTTGTATATCCTATACCCTGGTTCGTCTCCCACGAACCATTTTTTGTTGCTGTGCTCCGATTCGTGAAGACACGAACCGGAGCAAATGTTTTTATATCCAGCCTTATCTATTTTAGTTTGCCTGTACAATGTGGCTCACAGGTATGGTAAAATAAAACGTACTTCCTTTACCCTGTTCACTATCTGCCCACAATTTACCATGATGTCGCTGTATAATTTCATAAGAGATAAACAACCCGATACCCAGCCCCTGAAACTGTATTGCATGTTCCTCAACACGATGATACTTGTTAAATATTTTATCAAGGTTTTGCTTTGCAATACCAATACCGTTGTCTTGTACTGATACTTTTATTATATCATCTTGTTGCTCAACATTAATAAACACCTTGTTTGCTCCAGGTGAGTATTTTATAGCATTGTTCAATAAATTAATTACCACCTGTTGCAGCCTTTCTTTATCGCCGGTTACTTTATCCTTAACTTCTCCGGCTTTTATAATGGTATGCATTGGTGAGGTAAGCTGTATATTTTCAATTGTACTGTTAACCATATCATTAAAATTGAAAGTAGTTATGGTATAATCTAATTTGCCCAGCCTTATCTTACTTACATCCAGCAATTCACTTATTAGCTCTTCAAGCCTTCTAACAGACTGGTTTGCTTTTTGGGCATACAGGTTTGCCTCTCTATTTGTTTCATCCAAAGTCAGTTCAAGCATTTGCAAATATGCTTTAGCAGTGGTGAGCGGTGTTTTTAGTTCGTGGCTGGCTATACTTATGAATTCGTCTTTTTTCTCTTCTTTTATTTTTTGCTCATGAATATCGGTAAATGCACCAACCCATTTTACAATTTTATTCTCATTATCTAAAACAGGTTCCCCTATTACTGCATGCCATTTGTATTGGCCATCTTTACTTTTAAGGCGCACCTCAAACACGTAAATATTACCTGTAGTTAAACTGTGCATCCATGCTGCATTAATATTATCATAGTCATCAGGATGCACTATTGCCTTCCATTCTTTTTCACCCCCTGGTTCAACACCGGTATATTCTTTCCACCTTACAGAAGTAAATTCAGCATTTCCCTGTGCATCAGTTACCCAAACCAATTGGGGTAATGTTTGTGCAAGATTTCTAAAACGTTCTTCACTCTCTGTTATTTTTTGTACTGCCTCTCTTTGTTCCGTTATATCAGTATGTACGCCTACCCATTGCAGAATAGCACCATTTTCATCAAAGGCCGGAACTGCTTTTACAGAAAAAGTCCTCCATCCGTCTTGCTCTGTCTTAAGCCTGTGTTCAAATTCAAAGGTGCTTTTATTTTTGACAGCTAGGTTCCAGGCTTCTACGGTAGGTTGTGTATCATCGGGATGAACCGCTTTAGTCCAGCCATAACCCTTGTATTCTTCAAAACTTTGGCCTGTTAAATTAGCCCATCCAGCTTGTTCACCAATCATTTCTCCATTCGCATTGTTTGTCCAGATAATCCCTTCAACAGCTGCAATTGCTGCCTCAAATTTTTTCTCACTTTGTTCAATTTTGTTTCGGGCCAATACAGATTCTGTTACATCCTGTATAATGGCCATTACGCCTACAATATTTCCATCCGTATCCCGGTAAGGTTGATAAACCACATGCAGGAAACCATCAATTTGTTTTCCGTTCACTGTTACGGAATACGGGCTATCGTGTAGTTGAAGCATTTCACCGGTTAGCCGCACATTTTCCAGCAGGGGACCGTAATATTCTACTGCCTCCGGAATAACGCTGTACAAAGATTTTCCAAGGAGATCATCTGGTTTTAAATTAATAAGTCGGCCATAAGCCTCGTTCACGATCTCCACTTTCATTTCAGGGCCTGTAAGTACTACAATAGCTGCAGTGGCATCCTGCACCAGCAGTTGAAAACGCTTTTCGCTTTCTTCAATTTTTTTTCTTTCTGCTACCTGCTGGGTTATGTCAACGCAAACTACCAGGAGCGAATGCACTTTTCCATCGGGATTTTTTATTGCTTCAACCGAAAAATTCAGGTAGCGCTGGCAAAGAACACCATCATTTAAATAATCGAGATTCAAAGGCATCTCGTTCACGGCGAATGTTACCCCCGTGCTTACCACCTGGTCAAAAATCTGAATAAGTCCTTGAGCTTCTGTTTCCGGAAAGAGTTCTTTAACGGTTTTACCAAGCACCTGCTCAGCACTGCGGCTCACTAATTTCTGACCCTCGGGGTTTACCAGTACATATCTGTATTCCGGTACTTCAACCACGGAAATGGCAACAGGCGCCTGCATGAAAATATTTTTCAGCATTGTTTCAGATGCTGCTCTTATTTGCTGCGTTTTTATTTGGGATGCAATGCGTGAGATAAGTTCTTTACTTGAAAATGGTTTTACCAGGTAATCATCAGCGCCTGTTTCCCATCCTTCAATTTTTGATTCTTCGCCTGCACGAGCGGTGAGAAAAATGACAGGAATATTTGCAGTGGCTTTGTTGCTTTTAATTTCTTTTAATAAGCCAATGCCATCCATCACGGGCATCATAATATCTGAAAGCACCAGTGCCGGAACAGTTTCTTTCATCTTGAGCAACGCATCCATCCCATTGTTGGCGGTGATAACATTAAAATTGTCCGACAAAATGGAGCTAATATGTTCACGCATGTCGGCATTATCATCAACAACAAGAATGGTTGGAAGAATATTTTTTTCTTCTCCAGAAGCTGTTTTTAATGCTGCTGGTTTATCCGTTACTAGAAGTGTTTCAATTTCTTCAACATAAATGTTAGAATAAATTTCATCAGAATCAATTGCTGTTTTTGTAATTTGATTTGCATCAAGATGTTCTTTGCCGAAAGGAATTTTTACAGTGAATACGCTTCCCTCATTCAACTTGCTTTCAACCTGTATTGTGCCCTGGTGCATATGCACTAACTCTTTTATCAGCGATAAGCCAATACCTGTGCCTTCATATGTTCTGCCTGTAACATTTTGTACACGGTGAAAGCGTTCAAACATTTTAGGCAATTCCATTTCAGGAATTCCAAGTCCGGTGTCTTTTACTTTCAACACCGCAAAATCATTTTCCGCTAAAAGCTCAACCGTAATTTTTCCTTTAAGCGTATATTTAAAAGCATTGCTTAAAAGATTGAAAACAATTTTTTCCCACATCTGCTTGTCCACATACACGGGCTGAATGATGCTGTCGGCTTTTATAATCAGTTTCAATCCTGCTTTTTCTATCACTGAACGAAAGTTAGCTGCAAGATTTTTTGTGAGCACAACAATATCCACCAAACTAAAACTCGCCTGTTCCCTTCCGCTTTCAATACGGCTAAAATCAAGCAACGTGTTTACCAGTTTAAGCAACCGCATGGCATTGCGGTGTGTAGTTGCAATATTTTCTCTTTCAATTTCACTGAAATTATTTTTTTTCTGATTTAATAATTCTTCAAGCGGGCTGAGCATAAGTGTAAGCGGTGTACGAAACTCATGACTGATATTTGAAAAGAAAACAGTTTTTGCTTTATCAATTTCGGCAAGTGCTTCAGCCTTTTTCCGCTCTTCCTCATATACTCTTGCTTTGGCTAACTCATTGGTTACAGACGCTGCCAATAACTCATAAAACAACAGGTACTTTTCATCAAGCCTTCGTCTTGAACTTACACCTGCAACCAAAAAATATTTATTATGAAAAGTGCTGGGAATAATTACAGGAAAAACCAGTGCTTGTTCAGGCGGTTCGGGATAAGGCCCGCAATTGAATGTTCCAAAAATATCTGCCAGGTTTTCAACCTGGACTGCCTTTCTCTTTTGAATGACTTGCGTAAAAGGCCAACTTTTAAAAGCCTGTTCTTTGAGGTTAATTTTTGCAGGGGCAAGAGGCGAATCCTTCTCAACACCAACACTGCCTTCCAGGTTAGCTTCTTTTCCATCGGCAGCTAATGAGTACAACAATAGAAACGGTATATCCAGTTCAAAATCTTTTAAACAATTCACTATAAGTGCAATGGCTTCATCTGCCGTTCTGGCTTTTACAGTATGGTTGGCTACGGTACTTAAAATCTTTAACCTTCTTTCGGCAAGTATTTGTTGTGTTAATTCTATTACGGGGTGAAACAATCCGCCCACTTTTCCTGATTCATCGAGAATAGGACTAAAAGAAAATGTAAAAAAAGTTTCTTCCTTATATCCATAGCGGTCAAGAAAAATTCGCTGGTTTTCAAGAAAGCGGGTTTGTCCTAAAAATGCTTCTTCAAACGCCTGTCCAATTACGGGCCAGGCCGAGTGCCAGCATGCTGCAAAATCCTGGCCCATAGAGGTAGGATGCATATCGCCGGTTATTGGCCAATAGCCATCGTTGTAGATCTGCACCCGATGCGTACCCCAAACAATTGCTATCGGAAAATTAGATGCAATACATAAGCTTACTGTGGTTCGCAAGCTTTGCGACCAGGTATCAGGTGAACCCAAAGCTGTTTTAGACCAGTCTTTAGTACGAATGAGTTTACCCATCTCACCGCCACCGGAAAGGAAATCAGGAGATTTCGATTCTTGTAAATTGCTCCCGTTATTTGCTACTTTCAATTCCTTTCCCATTACTGTTATTGTTGGATATTACATTCTTTGTTTAAAAACGGAATAGTAGATTTGCTTTTTTCAAGGGTAAGATTTATTTGTGTTATTGATTTACTAAAGTAGGCGATCAATAAAGGAATTATTTTTTTTGTAAGAATTATGTAAAAAGATTCAACAAAAAAAAGTGCAGAAATATAAACAGTCAAAAAATCTGTTTTGTTTTGTCCATTTTTATGCAATGCAAATTAATTATTCCTTATTAAAAAAAAGATTATTAATTTTTAAATACACTTAGTTTTAAAATGGTTGGGCTTACTTTTTGTGTTCATTATACAATGCATGCTGATAGTAATAAAAAGAGAAAAAATACCTACAGGCTGGGGAATTATTGCCACATAAATCCTCACCATAGTTTTTTTCTGTGAGTTTTTGTAGCAACGTCTCTCACTAGCTTGTGCGTATGCCGAGGATTTCCCGTGCTGGAGACGTTACTTCGAAAGAATTTTGATCTATGCCTTGGTTCGTGTCCCACAAAACAACTTCCCTATCTCCGCTTCAATAATAGGTTCATTACTAAAAGAAAATAAGAACAGACCACACTAGCACCCTTCGCCGTGGCTCGTGTCTCACCAACCATTTATTAGAAGTAATTTTTTTTATGATCACGATCTGCCCCAGGTGGTAATGGCAATGCTCAATAATACCATGAATATTGCTGTAGTAATGGCCGTATTTTTTATCGGTAAAGTCTTTCAAAAGCTTATGCTCCGGTAACTGTTCAACAAGGGATGAAAAATTTTCAGCATGTAGTAACCTTAAGAAAATCCTTTTATTTTTCTTTCTGGTTTTTACTTCCTCTCATCACAGCCGGATAAATAAAATCCGTGTATATATCAAAGGAACTTTTCCTAAGATTGGGCAAATTATAATTGCCGGCTGTTATTATTAAACAAAGTTTCGACTTTTGGTCCATTAAAATTATTTGTCCTCCGTTTCCCTGGCACTGAACATATGTTACCTTCTTGCCCTGAAGGATTTCCGTATATATCCAAAACTGATTGCTATATCCAACATGTGGTATACCCGAATACTTAAATGGAGTGGTTACCCGGTTCTTTAATGTTTGTGCTGCCAAATGTGCCGGAATGATTTGTTTGCCATACCATTTTCCATTATTCATAAACAGCAATCCAAACTTTGCCATATCTCTTGAACGCATGCGTAAACCTGATGCAGCAGAAGGATTTCCATCTCTGTTTTTTACCCACGTATATTTTACAATACTTAATGGCCTAAACAGAAATTGATCAGTAAATTTATCTACCGGCATCCCTGTAGCCTTTTGTACAATAGCTGCGATAAGTTGTGTACATCCTCCATTATAATGATATTTTTTTCCGGGTGTATCTACTAATGGGAGACTTAAAACAAAACCAATACCATCAGCAGACCTGTTCATTCTTCTTTCATAATTAGTTGTGTCACTTTTTACTTCATCCCACTCTATTCCGGCAGTCATGTTCAACAGATGATTGATGGTAAGATCTCTTTTCATGCCGGTGTTATATTCAGCATATTCCGGAAAAAAATCAAACACTTTCTGATGTACAGATTTTATTTTGCCTTGCCCCAAAGCTATCAGTAAAGCAGTACCTACTACACTTTTGGTAACACTTCTTATATCGTGCAGTGTGTCCCGGTGATGTTGAATCACATCCAGAAATTCCGTCCCCCTGATCTCATCATTTCCGGGAAAATAATTTTCATACAGCAGTTTGTTGTTGCGGAGAATTAAAACACTATGGATGTTTGGATAATTACCCGCAGTTATAGAATCCTCCATCATGTTGATGATCTTCTCATCTATGCCTACCTCTTTCAATGTTGCTGTTAAAATACCGTCATTAAGCTGATCCGGCTTTTTATATGTCTTTGCAGATTCCTGGAGTTTTTTAGTTTGGTACCGTTGAACCATTTCACGAATCGCATCAACCACCGTATCCGGCTGATCCCGTGCTATGTGATGCCCGCTATTTCGAATGATCTCATATGTTAGGTTCGGCCTTTTTTTAGCCCATTTCTCCAATTCTTCGATCCATATCTTATTTAACGGATTGACCGGATCTCTGTCTTGCCCGCCTACAGCTTTACCTGCAGCAATCAATAAAATTGTTGGTGTGGAATGTTGCTTATCTGATCTTCTCGCCTGGTTTATAGTCGAATCGAAAAAGCGCATTTCTTCACGTTCACCGATACGTGTTTTATTGGCAAGTATCTCTTTCATGTACTTCTCATCCTCCGCCATCAACTCAGGAAATTCTTTATCAAACCGGGCATACGATTCTTCTGGTACAGGGTCTACTAAAACCATTCCTACAACTTTTTTGGGATAAAGGCCCGCAAACACCCGCACAAATGCGCCACCCATTGACCAGCCTGCCACAATATAAGGAGGCTGTATGCCTGCTTTTTTTAAAGCCTCATTTAATTCCTTTGCAATGTTAACTGCATCCCGCTGTTTACTACAGGTATCTGAATTCAGATAACCAGGCCTGTCATAAGAAATCACTCTTGTAAACTTTGCAATTTTTTGATGCACCTTGTTCCATGTTTTATGGTTGGATGAACCCCCGGCTTCCAGTATCACCGCCGGGCTACCGGCACCGGAAGCATAAAGCGTTATTACATGACCGTGGACTTTTACTTTTATGGTGTCAATATGCTGTGCATGTGCTTGCAAGACAGTTGCTAGCAATAAAAAAACGGAGAGGTAGTTTTTTATACTCATTTATCTATAAAATTAATGTCTCAGCCATGGTTCATGTCTCACGAACCATTTATTATAGGAAGTAATTTTTTTATGATAACGATCTGACCCAGGTGGTAATGGCAATGCTCAATAATACCATGAATATTGCTGTAGTAATTGCCGTATTTTTTATCGGTAAAGTCTTCCAAAAGCGTATGCTCCGGTAACTGTTCAACAAGTATTGCAAATTTTTCAGCATCGGCCAGTGTCTTATTCACCAGCGTATCCCATTCCTGCTGGTTGTGTATCATGGGGAGATCAAAACTAAATTTATCATGGGCATCCAGCGGCTCTCCCTGCAATACCTTCAATACCGCACTTACAAAATAATTCATGTGAAAGGTAAGTGCAGCAATGGTATTGAATAAAGCGATCTTTGTAGTAGCCTGCTGCCAGGTTAAGCCTGATAAAGTTTCTTTCAGGTTTACTGATGTCCAGTTACCTCCAAAATGAACAGCCCTGAAGTGTTTGGCTATTTGAGTTGTGAGGGTCATCATACAAGTTTATTCTAAAATACTATTTTTTTTTCAAGCTTCTCTATTGAAAAAATACTCAAATATTAATAGGATAAATAATTACTACTCCCACCCATTGGCCAGCACATCTGCAATATGCATTGTTTTTAAGGGAAGGTTTTTATTTTGTATAAATCCATCTAACTGCATCAGGCAGCTCAGGTCGGTAGAAATAATATATTCGGCACCGGTTGCCAGTGCATTGGTTATCTTTTGATCGGCCATACCTGTTGAGATGGCATCAAACTTTACGGCAAAGGTTCCGCCAAAACCACAGCAGGTTTCCACATCATTCATCTCTATAAGCTCCAGGCCCTTTACAAAACTTAATAAGCTACGTGGGGCGGTTTTTATTTTACATTCCCGTAAAGCAGCGCAGCTATCGTGGTAAGTTGCTTTGCCAATAAGTTCTGCTCCAAAGTTTTCTATCTTCAACACATCGGTTAAAAATTCAGAGAATTCAAAAACTCGTTTGCCCAGGTCTTTAATGTTATTATGTTGAGATGAGTTTTCAAAAAGCTTACTGTAATAATTACGAACAAACCCAACACAACTTGCACTGGGTGCAACAATATAATCGGCACCTTCAAAATCTTTGATAAATTTGGTACAAACATCCCGTGATTCATCCCAGAAGCCTGCATTAAAAGCGGGCTGGCCGCAGCAGGTCTGGTTGGTATTATACACAACTTCGCAACAGGCTTTCTCCAGCACTTTAACCATATTAAAGGCAGTTTGCGGATAAAGCTGGTCAACAAAGCAGGGTATAAAAAGTTGAACCTTCATGTATACTGTTGTATTTTATTATTTATTTAAAACTATTATTTAATACGATCATTTTTAATGCAGTTACAGCAGCTTCTTCACCCTCATGGCCATGGCTGCCACCTAATCTTTCATCTATTTGTTGTTGATTATCTACGGTAAGCACACCATAAATTGTTGGTACCGGTAAGGCTAAATTTAATTGTACTATGCCATCGGTAACTGCTTTACATACATAATCAAAATGCGGCGTATCTCCTCTCAGCACACAGCCCAGCGCTATAAAAACACAGGGCTTATCATCTTTATACTTATGAAACTCCCAGTAATTTTTAATGGCAAACGGAATTTCAAATGCGCCGGGCACAGTAATGGTCATGTACTTTACTTCATTTGAAGCCAGTATTTTGATACAGCCAGCTTCCAGTTCATCTACTGTTTTGGCATTCCATTCGGTACGTACAATTACAACACAGGCACCCTTTGGTAACCGGATGCCTGTTGTATCGTATAAGTTAGATGAGTCTGTTGACATATCGTGAATCGTGACTTGTGAATAGTGAGTAATGAAGCGTGAGTAATCTTATAATATCTCGATCTATCCCCTAATTCTTAATTCCTGATTATTTATTTACTCCTAAAGAACCCAGGTATTTATCAACGTCGCCCGAGCTTACTCTTTGGCTTGCCGGGTATTTGTCTTTAAGTTCCTGGAAAATATCAGTTGCTTCTTTTGTTTTACCTAATGCCTCTGCATATCTGCCGGCAGTAAATAAAGCTTCTGAAGCCATGCCTTCATCCAAGCCAGAAATATTACCGGCTTTTTTGTAATAATCTAAAGCATCATCAGTTTTCTTTTGCTCTGCATAAGCATGTCCTAATAAAATATAGGCTTTGCTTTGTATCTGGTCTGCACCATTGGAATCAAATTCTTTTAAATGCTTGATGGCTTTGTCAAACTGCTTTAACTGCAGGTAACATGCACCAATAATGTATTCCGCTCTGTTGCCGGATCTGGTACCTCCATAACTACTGGCAATTTTCAATAACCCGGTAACGCCTGCTGCTTTATCACCGTTTAATACCATATTCACCGTGTCTTTATTGTAAGATGATGATGAAGCAACTAATCCAAATAATTTTTCTGCCGGAAAAATCAGGTCATTTGCCTTTTTTTCATTGGGTATGGTTACAAAGTATTTGTATCCAATAAATCCAGCCAGCAGCGCTATTACCAATCCTCCTGCTATAATGATCTTCTTATTGTTTGCAGCCCAAAATCCTTTTGCTTTTTCTATTACATCTGCATTATCTGTTTGTACTGCTTTTACTTGCTTATCTGCCATTTCAAAAAATTAAATTAAATTAAAGTATAAAAATTGTTAGTCGGTTATAAAAGGGTAATCCTGCTGTACGTAAACATCCTTCAGCAATTCATTATCATCGGGCCATGGGCTTTCTTCTGCAAATTTTACAGATTCTTCCACTTCAGCTTTTACTCGGTCAATGATCACTTCAAACTCACTATCTGTAACCTGGTACTGATCTCTCAAAACTTTCATCACATGCTCAATAGGATCTTTTTCTTTGTATTGCTCCAGCTCATCTTTGGTACGGTATTTTTGAGGATCACTCATACTATGCCCTTTGTACCTGTATGTTTTAATCTCCAATAAGGTTGGGCCGCCTTTTTCTCTTGCACGGTTAACAGCTCTTAAAACGCCATTGTGCACATCTTCAGGGCTCATACCATCAATACTATCGCTGGGCATTTCGTAGGCATCGGCCATCTTATAAATATCCAGTGTTTTGCTGGTACGTGCTACCGAAGTACCCATTGCATAATGATTATTCTCACAAATAAAAACCACGGGAAGATCCCAAAGCATGGCCATATTAAAGGTTTCATGCAGCATACCTTGGCGGGCAGCCCCATCACCAAAAAAGCAGAGTACTACGTTATTGGTACCACGATACCTTTCTGCAAAGGCCAGTCCACCACCGGTACCTATCTGTGCCCCCACAATACCATGACCGCCAAAGAAGTTTTCTTTAACACCAAAAAAATGCATACTGCCACCCTTTCCTTTACTGCAACCTGTAGCCTTGCCATACAACTCGGCCATACAAGCTTTAGGAGTAATACCTTTGGCAATAGCCAAGGCATGATCCCTGTAAGCGGTGATAAATTTATCATCGGGGGTAGTAGCAGTCATACAACCGGCGGCAACGGCCTCCTGACCAATGTACAGGTGACAAAAGCCACGGATCTTCTGCATGCCATATAACTGGCCTGTTTTTTCCTCAAAACGACGGAGAAGCAGCATCAATTCGTACCAGTATAAATAGGTTTCCTTAGAAAACTTGGTAGCCAATGGGTTTAATTTTAGGCGGCAAAGATAAGGGAGAAAAGGGAAATTTAAAGTAGGAATTTGGTGCTGTTAAATGGCTTACAAAGGCTAGCGTATCAACAGAATATTCCCCTTATAATCAAACCGCTTCCCTTCCACATTGCGAAAACTTATCCGGTAAATATAATTATCAGATGATTGCTGCTGCCCTTTAAATCTTCCATCCCAACCCTGGCCAATATCCTTTGTCTTAAATAGCAACTGACCCACCCGGTTGTAAATGTTTAATTCATAATCCTGCATCTCTACATTGATACCCGGTTTAAAATAATCATTCCTGCCATCATTATTGGGCGTAAAGGCATTGGGTATGCCGATGGGAATACAATCGGTTTCCTGTATAATTAAACTATCTGTACCAACACAGTTATCATAATTGGTTACAGTTAAATAATAATTACCCGCATTTCTTATTTCAATGGCAGGAGATGTAGCTCCTGTATTCCAGCTGTAGTTTTTATAACCTGGTACCTGTATTTTTAAAACATTGCCCGTGCAAAGCTGCTGATCAGTTGGTAAAAAATTCCTGGGCAGTAGTATTACTTCTCTTATAATTATTCTTGCAGATGCTTTACAATTAAATGCATTAGTTACTGTAACCAGGTAGGTGCCCGGTGCAGTTACTGTGTATGTAGATGCTGTACTTCCATCCTGCCATAAATAGCTACTGAAATTACCAGGATCAAGAACGATGTTTTGTCCTTCACAAATATTCCTGTCGGTACCGAGTAAAGGTTTAGGTTTTTCTCTAACAGTTAAATTGGTAATCACTACAGAATCGCAGCCTGAAGCAGTTTTAAGTGTATCGTAATAAATACCCGTTTTATTTTGCTGCCTTCCTGCTGCAAAATAAAATTGTCCCTGGCAAATATTTGCCGAAACATTTTTTTCTATTCTTGCAATGCTAAGATTAAGGGTTATGATAACGCTATCACAACCCATTGCATTTAAAACAAGATGCGTATAAGTGCCTGTAGAATCATAAGTTTTATCATATAGCTTAAAAGAAGTACAGGTATTTACATTCATGGTTTGCGTTAATACTGCATTAGGACATTGCCTTAGTTTTTGCATAAATATTTCACTTTGCCCCGCCGATGCATGCTTAACTTCATCCGGACCAGGGTCAAAATCTTTTGTTCCTTCAAATGCACCTCCTACAAAAATGTTTTTTAAAATATCTACTTTTATTGTGTAGCCGCTACCAAAAAAAGGGCCTGTAGCCTGAGCCACCCAAATAAATTCGCCGTTATCAGCAAGTTTTAATACAAAAATATCGGGATCGCCGGTAGCTGTGAGGTTGTAGTTTGCCGGTCCGGGATCAAAATCGGCAGTGCCATTATAATGTCCGGTTATATACAGATTATCCTCAGCATCGGCATCAATGTCAAATGCCTTCTGAAATGAGGGACCAGCAATTTGCTTTACCCATACCAGATTAAAGTTGAGATCGTATTTGGCAATAAAAATATCATCATCATTAATGGGTGAATTGAGCAATTTAATTCCGGCACCCGGATCAAAATCGGCTTGGCCATCAAAATGTCCGGCTATATAGATATGATCTGTTTTGTTTAATTTTAAAGTAATACCCCGTACCCTGCTATCACCACCCATTTTGCCTGCATTAATAAAATCTCCATTAGTATTCAGTTTTAAGATATATGCATCGCCCAATGCATTTGATGATAGGTTAAAAGTTGCGGCCCCCGGGTCAAAATCAACAGTAGACCAATAAAAACCAGTACTGTACACATTATTCTGTTCATCCAAACCAATAGAATAAGCTACATCTGATGAGGGCCCCCCTATGCTTTTTGCCCATACCAGGTTACCGCTATTGGTTAATTTACAAACAAAAATATCAGATGCCCCGGCCGATACCAGGTTAAATACGCCGGTACCGGGGTCAAAATCTGATGTATTCTCAAAATATCCATTTATATAAATATTCCCAACCCTGTCTAATTTAATGGCATTACAAAAATCATTGGTTATTCCACCAAATCTTTTAGCCCAGATAAAATTGCCGTTGTTATCATATTTGCACACAAAAATATCCTCATTACCCGCCGAAATAAGGTTTGCAACACCCGGGCCCGGATCAAAATCAGTGTTGCCGAAAAAGATACCGGTGATATAAATATTTTTATCGGTATCTAATGTGATGGCATAGGCAGCCTGGTACCTAAAGTCCCCAATGGTTTTGGCCCATACTAATTTACCGGCTGAATCATATTTGGCTAAAAAGATATCTTCTGCATTTACCGCAGTGAGGTTAACAACATTTGGGCCTGCATCAAAATCAACCGTAGTAGAATAATAACCAGTGGCATAAACATTACTTTCGTTATCCAGCGCTATGGCCCGGCAAACATCATAGGAACTGCCCGGTAAGGCATTCACCCAATCTAATTTTACAGTCTGGCTAAAACCTAAAGCGGTAATAAATAAACACCATATAGCTAAAACTGCTTTCATCAATATATGTAAACGAGAAAAAGAGGTGTTTGGTTGTTGAAAACTGAATATTTGTACCAATATAAATATACCAAATTCCATGCAGCTTTACCAGTGGATACATTCTGTATCTTGCAGCCCATGTTTTTCATCAGCAAATTATCCTTAACACAGTTCAAAAATTATCATTTTTCCAGTTTCGATTTTACCGAACGGGTTGTTGGCATATGCGGCCTTAATGGTAAAGGCAAAACCAACTTACTGGATGCTGCATACTATTGCTGTTTTACCAAAAGTTATTTTACTAAAGCAGATGGAATGAACCTGCAGTTTAATAGTGACGGGTTCAGAATAGAAGCAGTTGCCAATATTCCGGATGCTGTTAACGGAACAGTTAAAACCAATTCAATCGTATGCATTTACAGGATCGCAGGGAAAAAAGAAGTATTGTTAAATGCGGTACCACATACCAGGTTATCGGAGCATATCGGTAAATTTCCTGCGGTAATGATAGCACCTGATGATATTGGGTTAATTACAGATGGCAGTGAAGAGCGGCGCAGGTTTATAGATACAGTACTGAGCCAGGTAGATGCTGAATACCTGCAGCAATTGATGATCTATAATAAAGTATTGCAACAAAGAAACGGTTTATTAAAACGCTTTGCAGAGCTTGGAAAAACAGACTGGCCCTTGCTTGAGGTTTTAGATGAGCAGTTAATACCCCCCGGCAATTTTATTTACCAGAAAAGAAAAGCATTTGCAGCAAACCTGGTTCCATTAGTGAAGCAGTTTTACCAACGAATTGCTGATAATGATGAAGAAATTACATTGCAATACGAAAGCCAGTTAAATGACAACAGCTTTCATGATCTGCTGAACCAGGTAAGGCAAAAAGATTTTTTACTGCAAAGAAGTAATGGAGGTATTCATAAAGATGACATCAGCTTTCAATTGAATGGCCAGTTGTTTAAAACAACTGCATCGCAGGGACAGCGAAAAAGTTTATTGTTTGCTTTAAAACTAGCCGAGTTTGAAATATTGAAGATCAACAAAGGGTATGCCCCCCTGCTGCTGCTGGATGATGTTTTTGAAAAATTAGATGATAACCGCATGCAGCAATTGTTGCATTGGGTTTGCACTGAAAATACCGGACAGGTTTTTATTACAGACACACACAAGGATAGATTGGAAGCAGCTTTTAAAAATTTACTTTCGCCATACCAGATAATTGAATTGTAAATTTTGCCTTCGGCAAAATTGGTAATTGCCACAGATTGCACAGATTAACACAGAAAAGAACACGTCTTACTTCTATGTTTCCGTGCCTCTGTGGCAATAAATATTTGCGAAGCAAATAACCTATTTTTACAGCATGGGAGAAATTTCTTTACAGGACGCCATTCAGCAGTTTTTACAGAAGAGCCGGCTTAAAAGCGGCATACAGGCTTTGCGTATTGAAGATGTGTGGGAGGAAGTGATGGGAAAGACGATAGCCAAATACACGGATAAGATCCAGATCATAAACTCCACTTTATTTATTACAACAACAGTTGCACCGTTAAAGAACGAATTACTTTACCAGAAAGAAAAGATAATTGAGCGTGTTAATGAGGCGCTTGGAGAACAGACGATAAAGGAAGTAGTTATCAAGTAGGAATTGAGTGTAAATGATGCAGACACTATTTACCAATTACAAATTTATTTTCCAAAGCCCGCACTGTAAACCCTTCTGCCCTCAACAAATTTATCAGCCCGTTTTTACCCATCAGGTGTCCTGCACCAACAGCAGTAAACAACACCTTTTTTTTCATGATCTGTTTTAATTGTATCACCCAGTTTTTATTTCTGGCATCTAATAATATATCATGGTTTTCTTCAACACCATATGCAGGATCCGATATGTATTTTTCTATATTATCCATTCGCTGATCTATATAAGCCGTCATCAATAAAGAAAATCTATTCTTTGCCATTTCTAAACTGTCAATAGCTTCTAATAATTGTTTCGCCTGTTCATCGTAAGGTATGTTGTCGAATAATGAAGCTTGTAGTTCCATAGTTTCCAAACCTTTAATTTCCTTATTCTGCTGCTTAGCTATTTTCATAACAGCATCTTCCATGCTGGTAGTTTTACATTTTAAGAATTTAGCATATAGTATGGGTTCTAAAAACTGGGGTTTCAAACGTTGAAAAAGTGTTATATAAAACTGTAAGCTGTCTTTAAAAAAATCAACAACCCTTTTATATTCCTCAGCCGTGTAGAGGTCTTTTAATTTTTTACCATCTTTCATATTAAACAGTTTTAAACTGCTTTTTACAGTGGAAGGGTCATCCATATCCAGTTCCATATACACTTCATCAGCATTTGCCAAAGCCTTTTCTAAAGTTGCACTAAAATGAATATCATCATTACAAAGCAAATGAAATGTACCAAACAAATAACTTGGCTTTGCAAGCCCCTTGCCGCTTATCTCCCACAGCAATGTATTATCATCAGTATTTGATTTAAAACCTTTTTGTGCCTTTACAGAACCAAAGCATAATATCAAACTTAAAAAACAGATCAATTTCATCAAGGATAATTTTGGCAATAAAAATAGTGATAAGATCTATACCAAAAGGGTTTATAGTATATTAGCTTAAATAACCTGCGTATGAGACCCTTACTATATTCTCTTATTTTTCTTTTTTCATTTTTAATTTCGGTAAAAGGCCAAAAAGGAGAGCCGGCATTTGGTAAAGTAGATAAAGCCGACCTCCTAATGACAGATTGTGATTTTGATAAGGGAGCAGATGCTGTTGTTTTAATTGACTGGGGCAATACCTATTATGATCGTGGTACTGTTGGGTATTCCTTATTCAAAACCATTTTTCAAAAACGCACACGAATTAAAATTTTAAAAGAAAAAGGAATAAGACAGGCAGATATTGAGATCCCTTACTATACCCATAACAATGAGGAAAGAATATTAAAAATGAATGCCAACACCTACAATATTGATGAAACAGGCAAGATACTGACTACCGAAGTAAAGAAGAGTTCTATTTACACAAAAAAAATTGACGGTGAATATACAAAGATGATCATTGCTTTTCCTGAAGTAAAAGTGGGCAGCATTATTGAATATACATATACTATAGAAAGAGAAACGATGGGCAGCTTACGTAACTGGTATTTCCAGGGCCGTATTCCGGTACGTTACAGCGAATACCAATTAAAAATTCCACAGATATTCCGGTTTTCTGTTCAGCCATCAGTGGTGGATCCTATTGAAGATAAACAGGAAATTATGAATGAATCCATATCAATGGATGAAGGATTTATTGATACTAAATTATTAAAAAGTAATTATATAATGCGGAACCTGCCGGGCATAAAAGATGAACCCTACATGGGCTCACCCAAAGATTACATGCAGCGGCTGGAGTTTCAATTAACACAGATCTATTATAATGAAAACAGGATTGAGGATATAAGCCTGAAATGGAGTAATGTACTTAATGACCTGAGAAAGCGTGAAGATTTTGGATTACAACTGGATAAATCAATAACTGGTGCAAGGCCATTTATTGAAGAAGCAAAACAGATAGCCGATGCAGAAACAAAAATGAAATTCATTTACAATCATATCCGTAAATCAATACACTGGAACGAGGAAGAAAATTATGTATATACAGATAATGGCATTGTAAAAACATGGGATACAAAAACAGGTAATGTTGCTGATATAAACATGCTACTGATTAAAATGCTGATTGAAGCAGGAATAAAAGCAGTTCCAATTCTTTTCAGTACCCGGGAGCACGGGCTTGTAACTCCATTCTATCCATTCATCAATCAATTCAATACCGTAATGGCATATGTAACCATTAAGGACAAATCATTTGTACTGGATGCTACAGATAAATTCATTAATTATAAACTGGTTCCTGAAAAAGTAGCCAATTGTAATGGGTTTATTGTGGAGGGTGAAGATGGCAGGTGGAGGGATATTCTTTCTGGTAAAAACAGGTATAAAATAATGTCGGCAGTGCAGGGCGAAATAGATGCAGCAGGTAATATGAAAGGTACCGGGCTGGTAAATGCTTACGATTATGCCCGGGTACAGCGGGCTAAAGAATGGGTGAAGGATAAACAGAAGTTCAGGAATGATTATTTTATCAGGAACTATCCGGCTTTACAAATAGAAGATATTACCATTAATAACCTGGATGCAGATTCTTTACCGCTTGAGCAGAAAGTAAAATTCAGTTCTGTACTTAACAGTTCCGGCGATTACCGTTATTTTTCCATCAACCTTTTTTCAGACATGGAAGCCAATCCCTTTATTGCAGATAACCGTGTATCAGATGTGGATTTTGGTGTGCAGCAGGATTATATCATTTTCGGAAATTTTACCATACCCCCTGATTATATTTTTGACGGCTTGCCTGAAAATATTACTATGACAACTTCCGATAATGGCATTGTGTTCAGCCGTCATGTACAGGCAGAATCTAATTTACTCAATGTACGTATGACCATTGAATTTAAAAGGTCTTTTTACGCAGCAAGTTCCTATCCGGAGTTCAAAGAGTTTTACAAAAAACTTTTTGATAAATTGAATGAGCAGGTTGTGATTAAAAAGAAAACCGCTCCCTGATTTTTATATGAAAAAAATAGGTGCGGATCTACGGGTCCGCTTTTTTTATACATAGAATAACTGAAACCTAATAGCGGAGGATTATTTTTTAATATTAAACAGGCTACCACCCTTCTCAAAAAGACGATCGATCTTTTTCTCCGTATCTGCATCCTTTTCTACAGGTGGAGCATGATGTGGTTTTATCCTTGCATCGAACACAAGCGGGCCTGTGCAGCCCCAGTGCTTGTTTTCGGTAAAGCTGCCTATTCCATAAATATCATGCGATGGATTACAACGGGTAAAGGTTACCCATAAAAAATTGTTTAAACTTTTACCTGCAAAATCTGAATCATCACATACAATGATCATTGGAAAATTTTTTAATTGATGCTGTGCAGTATTTATGCATTGTTGATCAAGTCTTTCCAATTCATCTTTTGCAGTAGCATAATTTATAAATGCAGTTGTCTGTATTGCAATTACACCAGGCATGATGAGCACAGGTTTTTCAAAACCCTGCAGCTGATTTAATATTTCCGGAATCGTTGATGCTAATTCTCTAACCGGTTCCCCATAAGCAGCCAACACAACCTTGCTGCCGCTGTTCAGTGATGTTCCGGAATAGTCAAGCGTATCAATAGTGGTGTTGGTATAAAAATGAATATCTCTTTGTAAGTTGATCCGGAGTAAAACATAATTGAAATAGGCTTCAATATTATTTATGCTTAAAGTATTACTGTCATCAGCTGTTATAAATAAAAATTTAGCCAGGCTTAATTGTCCTGTTCCTAAAATATGGTTTGCAATGGTTAGTATTTCGGCAGGTTGTTTTGTGGGAGTGTATGGTGTATACCTTTCGCTACCAATAGCCAGTAACAGAGGATGTACCCCTGCAGCATCAACCGCATGTACTTCTTTAAGGCCGGGTATTTCCTGCTGTATTGCTTTACCTGTTATTGCATGAATAAGCTGTCCAAAACTGGAATCTTCCTGTGGCGGCCGACCTACAACAGTAAATGGCCAGATAGCATTTTTCCGAGCATAAACTTTATGCACTTTCATTACCGGAAAATCATGAGCAAGGCTATAATAACCTAAGTGATCACCAAAGGGGCCCTCGGGTTTATTATCATTGGGGTACACTTCCCCGGTAATCACAAAATCAGCATCAGTACTGATGCAAAAACCATTTTCATAAGTATACCGAAATCTTCTGTTACCTAAAATACCCGCAAATGTCATTTCACTGATCCCTTCAGGCAAAGGCATTACGGCAGCCACACTATGAGATGGCGGCCCTCCAACAAATACACTTACTTTTAATGGCACTCCTTTTTTATTAGCCTTATTTTGGTGAACACCAATACCACGGTGTAATTGATAATGCAATCCCACTTCTTTATTGAGCTCATAATTGTTACCGGATAATTGAATGCGGTACATACCGAGATTTGCATTCATGATACCAGGTTTGTCCATGTCTTCTGTATATACCTGCGGCAGGGTAACAAATGCGCCACCATCCATAGGCCAGTGCTGTATTTGGGGAAGGTCGGAAATTTTTATCTGTTCAAATAAAACCGGTTTTTGTATTGGATTTTTTTTTGGTAAGGCTTTTAAAGCGGCCAGGCCGGTATTAAAATTTTTAAAAGGACTTTTTAATGCTTTAACCGGGTCATCTTTTAACTCAATTAACTGCTGAACTGTTTTTAGCGTATTTCTGAAGATAAACTCACTTCTTTCAAGCGTACCAAAAATGTTTGAAGCCGCCCTGAATTTACTGCCCTTTACATTTTCAAACAACAATGCAGGCCCTCCTGCTTCATGCACTCGCAGGTGAATGGCCGCCATTTCAAGATAAGGGTCAACTTCTTCTTTAATACGGATAAGTTGACTGTTCTTTTCCAAATCAAGTAAACATTCCTCTAAAGATTTGTAAGACATGCGTGATGGTTTCTACGCAAATGTAAAACACAATTGCAGCAGTATTGTTGTAAACAGGAAAAGACCACCCTATTTCTTTAAATACATCACTTCCTTTACCAGTTTTACCGTTCGGGGTACATCGGGCAGATAAGCAGCCACAAGGTTTGGTGCATAGTGCATGGGTGCATCTACAGAAGTTATCCTGCGTATTGGAGCATCCAGGTAATCAAACCCTTCTTTCTGTATACGGTAAGTGATTTCGGAAGAAACAGAAGCAAATGGCCACTGTTCTTCTACAATAACAAGGCGGTTAGTCTTTTTTACACTTTCCAGGATGGTGAACCAATCTAATGGCCGGATAGTTGCCAGGTCGATCACTTCCGCATCTATACCTTCTTTTGCAAGCTCCTCGGCAGCTGCTAAAGCTATCTTCATCATTTTATTAAAAGATACAATGGTTACATCTTTTCCTGGTCTTTTTATAAAGGCTTTTCCAATGGGCAGCAGATATTCTTCTTCAGGTACTTCACCTTTATCGCCATACATTACTTCACTCTCCATAAAAACAACAGGATCATCATCACGGATAGCACTTTTAAGTAACCCTTTTGCATCATAGGGATTGGAAACTGAAATAACTTTTAAACCGGGAATATTTGCATAAAGCGCTTCAAAAGCGGTGGAATGCTGGGCTCCTAATTGACCGGCACTACCATTTGCACCTCTAAAAACAATTGGGCAACCAACTTGTCCTCCACTCATTGCCAACATTTTAGAAGCGGTATTTAATATTTGATCCAAAGCTAATACTGCAAAATTCCAGGTCATATATTCAACTATCGGGCGCAGGCCGCTTTGGGCAGCTCCTACAGCAATCGCTGTAAATCCAAGCTCGGCAATAGGTGTATCAATAATTCGTTTTTCACCAAATTCTTCCAGCATACCCTGGCTTACTTTATAGGCACCATTGTATTCGGCCACTTCCTCCCCCATTAAAAAAACCGTTTCATCTCTACGCATTTCTTCCTGCATGGCCTCTCTAAGGGCTTCTCTAAAGGCAATTTGTCGCATTTGTATATATTAATTATGAGGATGCAAATTTATCTTATCAAAGGCAGATGAGCAAATTGATATTTGGGTGATCGGTGTATTTCAAAACGTAAGGGGATATAATTAAAATAGCAAACCGGCTTTTATCAAAATACTAACCTCACGGCCCGGCAAAATTGAGAAAAATACTAAGCAGTTAAGGGTAGAAAAAGTAATGAGGAAAGCAAATAAATACATGCTGCTTATATTTTCTGGCATAATTATGTATAGACATGCTATAAAAAAAATGAACAAACTTTTAATTTTATTCAGTGGCCTCATTATACTCAGTTGTAATAGTCACACAGACAATATCAACGAGGTAAATACCGATACCGCTGCAAGTACCGTACAGGACATTGAAGCCCGCCATAGGGATAACACAGCGACAATTACCGGCTGCTATATGGAAATTCTAAAGCGAGACACTTTTGCTGCAAGTTTACAGCAACAGGGAAACATCGTTACCGGTAAACTTAGTTTTGACAATTATGAAAAAGATGGGAGCAATGGGCCTGTTACCGGCACCCTTGATGGTAATATCATGAAACTGCTGTACAGCTTTGCATCAGAAGGTATGAACAGCGTTATGGAAGTGTATTTTAAATATCAAGACGGTAAACTATTGCGTGGCACTGGCGATATGGGGAACAAAGGAGATACAACATATTTTACCAATCCTGCTGCTATAAAATATGATGGAAGTGTGTTTAAAAAACTGGCATGCGAAACCCTGCCAACAAAGTATAAATAAATAGATCATATTGCGGACCAATATTTATAACATCCTGCTTCCCATTTCCCCCGTATATATTTTGTCATGAAATCTTTAATGAAATCAGCTTTTCCCTGTTTAATATGCTGTTTGCCTGGTATAACAAAGGCTCAGCTAATTGATAACAGTTCAACCTTTAGAAGTATTACACAAAAAAGTTATTTCCGCTTTCATTATGATAATGATTATTTCACGAAAACCGATGAATATTATTCACAGGGTATAACATTGGAGTATGTACATCCTGCAATAAAAAAATTCCTGTTGACTAAATTATTATGGACACCATTTAAAACATTGCCCCAATATGGTGTTACATTTAATTTATTTGGTTACACACCTACCTCCATTTTAAGTGATAGTATCTTATATGGCGACAGGCCATTTAATGCCAATATCTCTTTAAAAACATTTTTAACACAGGTTGATGATGTACATCAGCAACAAATAACTACCGCATTCAGCATTGGCGTAATGGGGCCATGGGCATTGGGTTACGAGATACAATATAATATTCACCGCTGGTTAAAAAATCCACTACCCCATGGCTGGCAATATCAAACTAAAAATGATATCATTATTAATTATCAGCTTAATTACGAAAAGCAATTACTGAGTGCAGGCAACTATTTTTTACTTAACACAACTGCTGAAGCAAGATTGGGAACGCTGAATAACAAATTAAATGGTGGAATTAATTTTATGGCTGGCCGGTTTAATAAAAGATACCAGCCTGTTAATAGTGAAAAAAGAAAAGCTGAGTTTTATTTGTATGGGCAAGGCCGGGTAAATTTTATTGGCTATGATGCCAGTTTGCAAGGCGGATTATTTTCCCGTAATGAACCTTACACCATTGCCGGCAGCGATGTTACAAGAGTAACTTTTCAGGCAGATGCCGGTATAATTGTAAATTTTAAAAAAATATACCTTTCTTACACGCAATCAATTCTTACCAAAGAATTTCGTACGGGAAAATACCATCGCTGGGGTGGTGTGAGCCTGGGGTTTACTTTGTAATAAATATTTTATTTATACATAGTAATAAATACCGGCATTATTTTGAATTAGCCCATCCCCATAACTAAGCGTATTTTTGCAGCTATGCAACAAATAAACATCCCTGTAATTTTAGAGAGCCTTAATCTTCAATCGCTCAACGAAATACAGCAAGCTTCGCTGGAAGCGAATGCAAAAAATGATAATGTAGTATTGCTATCACCTACCGGCTCCGGCAAAACCATTGCTTTTTTAATACCCCTGCTTGAAACGCTTGACCCGGAAATAAATAATGTACAGGCCCTGATAATAGTACCCAGTCGTGAGCTGGCCATACAGATAGATGATGTGTTCAGGAAAATGCAGACAGGCTTTAAAGTAACCCTTTGCTATGGCGGCCATAAACGGGAGACCGAAGAGAATAATTTAATTGAAGCACCCACACTTATTATTGGTACTGCCGGGCGGCTCGCCGATCATATCCGCCGCGATAATTTTGCACTGGATAATATCAGCACACTTGTGCTCGATGAATTTGATAAATCGCTGGAACTTGGATTTACAGAGGAAATGTCTTTCATCATCGGTTCGCTAAAAAATGTTAAGAAAAGAATACTAACCTCGGCTACCTATGCTGTGCCCGTTCCGGATTTTATTGGATTAAAAGACCCGGTACGGCTTGATTTTTTACCTGTGCACGGCACCCTGCGGGAAGGTGAACAATCTGAAAATATGCTTGAAGTAAAAACCATCTTCAGCCCCGATAAAGATAAAGTTGACACCCTCTTTAATCTGATCTGTTATTTAGGCAACCGCTCAACAGTTGTGTTTTGCAATCACCGGGTTTCGGTTGAACGCACAAGTAACCTGCTAACTGAAAAAGGCATATTGAATGTTTTTTATCATGGCGGCATGGAGCAGCAGGAAAGAGACAGTGCACTTTGTAAATTTCGCAATGGCACCAGCAATATTTTAGTAACAACTGATCTTGCTTCACGTGGACTGGATATACCTAACATCCGCTACATAGTTCATTATCACCTGCCAGATACAGAAGCTGCATTTACACACCGCAATGGCCGCACAGCCCGTATGGATGCAAGCGGCACTGCTATTTTGATATTATCAGAAGAAGAAAAATTACCGAATTATATTAATGAGGTTGAAGATATTGATATTACGGAGGAACACCCCATACCTGAAAAACCAAAATGGAGCACTTTGTTTATTGCAGCAGGCAAAAAAGACAAGGTTAACAAAATTGATATTGTTGGATTTCTTTCTAAAAAAGGAGAATTAAAAAAAGAAGATATCGGCATTATTGAGGTAAAGGATTTTTTCAGTTTTGTAGCGGTACGTAAAGTAAAGGTTGGCCATGTGCTGGAACTGATAAAGAATGAGAAGATCAAGAATAAAAAGGTTAAGATAGAAATAGCGAGGTAGGAACGCTAATGACACTGATTGGAAATGATTAACGCTACAAAAATACTGTCAAGCCTGAGCCTGTTGAGGGCGGTTTATCCCGGCACACGGGGTTCGACAAAGCTCACCTTGATAACTCACTTACGTATTGCCTGGTTACGGGTTAGACAATTAAAATAAAATGGTTTAATGGTAAAAAAATACCTTTTCAGGTAGTTATTTTACTGAATGACCCAATAAAAGCCAGTATAGCCTCGTCAAACTTTAGGGATTCATTGAACAGAAATTTATGCTCAATGGGTACAACATAGATAGGAAAGTCTTTTAGCTCCTGTTCAAATTTTTCCAGTCTCACTGCATCTTTCTCTGTAGTTAATACCACTTTTTTCTCCGACGTTATTTTTTCAAAATGCTGCTTTATGTTTCTAAGATCGTTAGTGTGAAAAATGTGGTGATCAGCAAAACGTAACATATCATAACTATCGGCATGTTTTGTTAAGTGGATCTTTAAAGGTGTAGGGTTTGCAATACCACATACCAGCAAGATCCCATGCTCGGCTTTTATATCAAATGCCACTCTTGTTATAAGATGGTAAGGCTGGCTGTACACTATGGTTGTAAAAAAAACAGATTGGTGGGCTGCAGGATCAATTTCTGCAATAATGGATTGCTTTTCGGATTCACTAAGATCATCTTTGCATTTAGTTACAATGATGATATCTGCTCTTTTACTGCTACTCCTTACATCACGAAGATCACCGGCTGGTAAGATAAAGTCACGGGTGTATAGGTTTGAATAGTCGGTTAATAAAATATTCAGCCCCGCTCTTACCTGCCTGTGTTGAAATGCATCATCCAATATGATCACCTGGGTTTCAGGTCTTTCATGTAACAGTTGAGGTATTGCTACAATCCTTTCTTCGCCCACTGCAACTGTAACGTTCGGAAATTTTTGATGGAACTGCATAGGCTCATCGCCAATTAACAATGCTGTAGTGTTTTTATCTGCTATGGCAAAACCAACCGTTTTTCTTTTGTAACCACGGCTCAGCGTGGCCGTTTTATAATTATTTTGTAAAATGCGGATGAGGTATTCCGTCATGGGTGTTTTACCGGTACCGCCGGTTGCCAGATTGCCAACACAAATAATGGGAAAATTAAATGACGCCGATTTTAAAACATTTTTATCGAATAGTTTATTACGCAGCCAGATGATCGCACCGTATATCCAGCTTATTGGTAAAAAAAGATATCTGAAGCTTTTTAGGAGCAACGCTTAAATTGTTTAATGGTTAAATTGTTAAAGCGTCCTTACAAACGCTCACCACTCCCGACTCACAACTGACGATTCACTACTCACTACTCACCATTCACAATTCACCACTCACGAGTTAACAAAGATAGAAAAGATAGTGGTGCCGTAATTACGTTCAGTTTTGTAGTGTACAAATTTTTTATAATTATTACGGGGCGTATGTTCCAGTACAAACCATCCACCAGGTTTTAATAATTTGTGCTCAAAAATTTTTAAAGGCAAATCATCAATAGTTGCTAATGCATAAGGCGGACCCGCAAAAATAAAATCATATTGCCCACTGGGCCCTGTGGGCCGGCCGGTTGATTCAATAAAACGGAACACGTCAGATTTTACAACGTTAAAATTTTCAAATTCAAGCTCACCTGATGTTTTTTTTATAAAATCGTACATCTTATTGTCCTTCTCCACGATGGTGATATCCGGCGCCCCCCTGCTGGCAAGCTCGTAACTGATGCAGCCTGTGCCGCCGAAAAGGTCCAGCACTTTCAATCCATCTAATTCTAAATTATTCTGCAGGATATTAAACAGTCCTTCCTTAGCTATATCGGTAGTGGGCCTGGTATGAGGCATCTTAGCCGGCGGGCTTATTCTTCTGCCCCCATGTATGCCGCTGATTATACGCATGAGGCTAAAGCAAATAGATGGCTGAAAAAATGCGCCGGGTGATTTTTTATGTCATCATGGTAAGTATATCCTTCCGGAAATGTATCAAATTCAATTTGTAAAAAGTATTTGTAAATAGCAGCATATAAGCCAGAATGCACATCTATCATTCCGCTGATATGCAGGGTAACGGAAGCCTGTGGTACATCAAACCCTTTACAAACATTCAGTAAATGAAAAACACAATCCTCGGAAATACTGTATGCAAAATTCTGTATCACCTGCAACTTTCCTTCTTTACATAACATGATGGTTAAACTGTTGCTGTAAAAAACAGTGTATAGGTGATTGCCCTCAGCAATACCCTTGTTTACCATCGTTGAGAATATATGTGTTTGTGTGGCAACAGGTAAATGATCTGCAAAGCTGTCAATAACAGATTGAGGTATCCTGTAAACATTATGCAGGTTATGCGTATATAAAAAATCCGACCTGATCATTCCAGATTGTGTGTCTCCAAAAACAAGGTTCAGCATATTCAGGTTCCTGTCATCATTCATTAATTCTGCCGGCACTAAAATACTTTGCGGAAACGACCAGAAAATATTTGATCTGTTGTATTGGCTTTGTAATAAATTTTCGCTGGTAAAAATATCCTTCAACTGCAGGTTAAGATCATTTTCCGGCAAACCTTCCGTAAAAGCATAAGTCACTACTGCTGTAAAAAAATTATTATCCTCCAGCACTACTAATGAAATGCCCATTGGGCCTGCTTCTACAAATAACTGTGACTTGTCAAAATTAATTTTTGGTGCCTGTATGCTAAAAGATGGATTCACATGTTTCATTTCAGCGGCAAAATAAGATATTTTTGCTGACTTTATGGAGAGTACAGCTACAACCCCCGATTTAAAAGTTCAGGTAAACTATAAACAGATACTGTCTATTGCATTACCCATAACATTGGCCATACTTATTCCCCAGATAAATATGCTGACCAACAGCATTTTTTTAGGGGAGCTTGGCACAAAGGAATTGGGCAATGCAGGTATTACAGGCGTATTCTATTTAATTTTTGCTGTAGCCGGGCATGGATTGAACAATGCATTGCAATCCGTTTTTTCGAGATATGCAGGAAGTGATAATCCTGAAGCGTTTAAAATTATCCTGGCACAGGGTATAAGGATATGTTTACAGTTTGCTGTAGCAGGTATTTTAATTACCTGGTTCATTGCTCCGCTCATTTTAAAAGAAGTAGCCGATCCGGCAGCCTATCCCGAGGAGATCAGTTTTCTCAAGATCAGGATAATGGGCCTACCCTTTTTGTTTTTATTCCAGATGGGGAATGCGTTCCTGGTATCTTCCCTCAACAGCCGCTGGCTGATGATCGGTTTTATTTTTGAAGCAGGGTTGAATATCCTACTCGATTATTTATTGATCAAAGGAAGATTTGGATTCCCGGCTCTTGGATTTAACGGTGCTGCATGGGCATCTGTTATTGCAGAGTTAACGGGTATGATCGTGGTACTTATTGTTTTATTCCGTACAGGATTAAAAAAACAATATGGCTTACTGACTACCAATATTTACGATAAGGTGATCACCAAACAGATATTAAAAATATCTGCACCGTTGATGCTTCAATATGTTATAAGTGTTACTACCTGGCTGGTATTTTTTATTTTGATTGAAAGCCTGCATGATGAAACTGCCAAAGCCATCAGCAATACCATGCGGAATGTATTTGGATTAACGGGTGTTTTTGTATGGGCCTTTGCCAGCACCACCAATGTGATGGTAAGTAATTTAATGGGCCAGAAAAGAGAGGACAAAGTACTGGAAGCCATTAATAAGATCATGTTGCTGAGCATTGGCTTCTGTTTATTTATGTGCCTGCTGGTAAATATTTTCCCTGCTACCTTCTTTGGTTTATTTGGCCAGGGAGATGAATTTGTTAAGCAGGGCATTCCTGTATTACGTGTAGTAAGTGTTGGCCTCATGTTCATGAGCGTAGCCAATATCTGGCTTAATGGTGTTACCGGTACAGGTAAAACCAAAATGAATCTTTTCATCGAGATCATTGCCATTACGGTTTACCTGGTCTATACCTGGTACTTCATCAAAGTAAATTATATCTCACTGGCTTGGGCCTGGAGTAATGAGTTGGTCTATTGGTTTACCATTTTTATTATTTCATTTATTTATTTGAGAAGTGGAAGGTGGAAGACGAAGGGGGTTGATAAGTAGTTGTTGAAAAGGTTTGTATATTTAAGTATTGAACCCAATCTAAATCTAGCTTTTATAATTCTAACTTATGAAGAAGTGTTTAGTAATTCCTTTTCTTTTCATTTCAGCCATATCACTGCATGGGCAATCATTCAAACGTGTCAAAGTTTTTTGCACTGACAGTTTTAATATTTCAGCACCAATAACAGTTACACGGCTTTCACCCGACCCACTTTTAGTTGTAGATGCCCTAAAAAATAATTTGGTGGAAGTTGGATTCAAAGTACTTTCAGAAAAATTAGCTAAAGAAAGAATTGAATTATCAAACACGGGAAAGACAACTGACTCCACTTTTAGCCAAGACATTTCCGTAGGCAAAACAACTTACATAAAATCCGTTTACGCTATCACATTGAGTTATAACACAAATAATGACAACGCATTAATAGATCTGCAAGGACAAATAGTGGATTTGGCATCCGACGGTGAAATTGTTGCTACTTTTTCATTTCGCCAAAGTGGTGCCGTTCCTGTAAGAAAGCCAAGAGATATTACTAAGATAATTGCTGAATATTTAAAAGCTAAGAAGAATAAAAAATAGCTGCTCGCAAAATCCAGCCGCAATTTGGGCATGACCGCTGCAAAAAGCTTTTAAAAAAAATAAATAGCCCTTATGATTTCCCTTAGAACTTGTATTGAATTAGCAAATGTTGTTGATAACTACGATTCAAGAGTGGTAGATAGGTTATTCACAGCATTAGATTTAGCCCATTTGGCAAATCCTAACCTTGGAAAATTTAGTAAAGACGACAAGATAAATATACTATTAAAGGAATTAAAATATCAACGAACACCAGGACTGCTTACCGATTCTTTTCAGCTAGATGTATTACAATTTATGGTTGATCACTTTTATCGGTACGAAGATGAACCGGGAAGCAATAACTATGTGAGTTATGACCAAAACATTGGTATAGTTAAATATGAAAACAAATTCTCTCATACCTACACTTCATTGGCAAATTCCTTAATGCTTGATGGGTACACTATTAATGCAAGAACAATAAAAAAAATGCTACCCGTCGAAATTGAAGAAGCTAGAACTGAAAATGAGTTATTCACTCTTTTAAATAAACATAGTTTTTTCACAACTAAAGGCCATTTGGAGCAAGCCATTCAAAATCATTCACAAGGCAATTGGGCCGGGGCGAATGGACAATTTAGGCCCTTTATAGAATCATTATTAATTGACATTTGCAGGAGCCTGGCTCCTAATAATAAGTGTGAAAATGCCCATTCCGCTATAACCATTTTAAGCAAAACGGTAAATCCCCCATTTTTACGTGCAGATTTAAACGAGGTAGAAAACAGTAACTGTAATAAACCATTTATTGAAGGTTTTTGGAAAAGATTACATCCCGAAGGAAATCATCCAGGCCTCTCCACTAAAGAAGATTCAACTTTTAGGTATCATATCTCAATTGTAGTTGCTCATTATTTACTTACTAGATTTTCTAATTGTAATTTATAAGGATATAGGTAGGTTATTTTTTCTACTTATCGTTCTCCTTTTCCAAATTCTCCTTTACCCTAAACTTTATATTTTTTGTTACCAGGCTTAATGGTAATGCCTCATCCAACGGAAATTGCACCGAGCCCTTACCTTCTTTGTAAACAGATAATTTTTTCTTTGCCTTATCAATCTATATCTTCTCTTTCCTGATCGGTTGCTTTTTCCAATAAGTTAAACTGCGCCATAACCATTCCAGTGGGCCAAACCTGAAGTAGCGAAGCCATATATGGCTCCAGATTATTTGTACAGCCCACACCGCTGCTACAACATAAAACAATTGATGATATTCCAGTTTGCCAAATAGCCCAAAACCAATTCCCATGAATACAATTCCGCAGATGACTGACTGCATTAAATAGTTCGTAAATGCCATCTGGCCTACAGGGCGCATTAGTGCAAACAACCATTTGAACCAGCCTGACTTATACATCAGCATGATCAAACCGAAAATACCTATTGAATGGATGAATCGCTGCAGTTCATAAAATTCAAAAGGCTTGGTTTTTATGATCTCGAAGTAATTAAAATTGTAATTCACATCATAAGTAACAAACAAATAAGACAGGGGCAATCCTACCCCCAAACCAATAGCGGTCATCCAGGCATAGACCTTTGTTTTTGCTTCGCCCTGTAAAATGCCGAGTTTAAAAAAAGCCAGGCCGATGAACATAAACAATGGCATATCCCAAATTGCCCAATAATACATTCCCATTGTTTCTCCTTCTTCAGCCATCCTGCTTCTGGCTTCATACAATTCAGCATATCCTCCCCTTATTTCCTGCAGCTGCTTTTCCATCTTTTTCTTTTTTTCTTCAGGTTTGGATCTCTCTTTAAATCCATTCATTGCAGCCAGCTGTTCCTTCTGTATGTCTGAAAGTTTTATTTTGGTAGTATCCATTGCGGCAACCTTTTCACCCTTTGCGATGGTAGATTTGTGTTTGTACAGATCCCTGTTCTCCCTGGCTGTCATCATAACAAGACATACAGCAGCAGCGATCAATAAATATTTGGGTGATAAACGACGGAAAGCAAAAAGAATAATACCACAAATAGCATAATGATAAAGTACATCCCAATACCAAAGCAACACATAGGCATGAAAAAGCCCAAATACCAACAACCATAATTGCCTGCGTAAAAAAAGCTCTGCCGGCATTAAACCCGGAGTTCTTTTTTCAAGCCGGGTAATAAAAATGTACATGCCTGCCCCAAACAGCATGGAGAAAATTCCACGCTGGCTTCCTTCAAAAACCCCGGGGCCAAATACATACCAGAAATAATAATTGAGGTCGCCCTGGGGCTGAAGTGAAAAATCTTGAATAGCAATAGGTGGCAAACCAAAGCCTGGTATATTCATCAGTAATATTCCAAGAATAGCAATGCCACGAAGGCTATCAAGGATATGGATCCTTTCCTGCTGGTTAATTGGTGCTGCAGGCGCAAGGTTAGTCGCTTCGCTTGACATATGAGTTAGTTTTGGTCGGGTGAATATAATAATGTTTTTTTATTATTTCATTCATTTGAAAATGCAAAAGCTAATAAAGGCTGCAAGTGGCAACGTTATCTACTTCCCTTTTTCAGCTTTACCTTTTCCTTATTTTCCTTCACCCTAAACTTCACAATTTTCGTTACCAGGCTTAATGGCAATTTCTCATCCAGCGGGAATTGCACCGAGCCCTTGCCTTCTTTGTAGGCAGACAATTCTTTTTTAAAAGCCGCATGCCCTGTTGGTGTTGCATAAAACCCAATATGTTTTTTAAAAGCTGCAAAATAAACCTGCACGCCATTGTATTTGTATGCCGGCATTCCGTAGCTGATCATTTCTTCGGCAGCCGGTGCAGCCTTTTGAATAGTTTGCCGAAGCTGCTGTAATTTTATTTGTACAGTTGGCTCAAACATGGAAATGTATTGATCTACATTTGTTGGTATGGCAGGGGTTGCTTTCATGCTAAAACAGGCTTTCTAACTTTATGATAATAAATATAAGATACTATCAACACCGCAAAAACTATAAATGGGAAAAAGCTCATTGGCACCAGGCCATCAACTGCAGCATGACTTACAAAGGCTGATAAAAAAGTAATTCCAAAACCTGCATAAGCCCATTCTTTAATTCTGGCAGGCACCTGCGGAATGATCAATGCCAATGCTCCAAGAACTTTAAATATAGTAAGCATAACCCTAAAATAATCCGGGTAGCCCAGGTGCCGTATGCCTTCTTTAGCCATCTCTGTCTGCGAAGTAAGTGCAGGCATCACACCTTCAAACAAGAAAATAAGTACAGTACTGATCCAGAAAATAATTTTGTTCTTTTTCATTTTTTTGATTTTTGACTTTTGATTTTTTACTTATTTATTTTACTTTTCTCATAATTCAGCAGCCAATGGTTGCCATACTTATCGGTAAGGTCGCCAAATGTAGCGCCCCAAAAACTTTCTTCTAAAGCATGGTCTTTATTACCCCCTGCAGAAAGTTTTTTATAAAAGGATCTTATCTCTTCATCGCTGCTGCAATTAATAGCCATAGATACGCCATTGCCTTTTACCAGGCCCTTATCTCCTACCATATCCGAAGCCATCAATATTAAATTCCCCCGGGTAAGTGTTGAATGCAAAATATAATCTTTCATCTGTGCAGGCATTTTAGCTGCTAATGGTGATTCACCAATGGTTTGCAAAACCAGTTCTCCACCCAAACAATCCTTGTAAAAATTCATTGCTGCACGGCAGTTGCCGTTGAAAGTTAAGTAGGCATTGATCTGTGTCATTGTTTATATTTAAATTTTAGCAACTACCGGGTTAAATGCTTCCTTTTTGAAACACATAGAAACATAGATACATAGGTTTTCACATAGAATTCTATGTTGTTCTTCCTATTGTGCACTATGATCCTATGTGGTTCCATTAAAAGGTTCAGTTAAACTGTCATTTTATTTTTTGAATGATAATCCTGAAGCCTGCAAAGCTTTGTTCAGCTTAGGCAAAGAGCCCGGACCCATTCCATGAAGTTTTAATATTTCTGCTTCGCTGAGTGCAGCCACTTGTTGCAAGCTTTGTATACCCTTGTTCTTCAATGCCCGCCTTGCAGGCGCTGCTAATGCAGCAAGAAATTCTTCTGCAGGTGTATTCTCCTTTTCACAAATAGGACAGGTAGGACAGTCACTGCTTTTATAATAAAGATGTCCCTTTGCACATGTACGTTTATTTTTCATGCTTACTATTATGCATTTTCAAGCGTGGCAATATCCAGTTTCTTCATCTTCATCAGTGCCTGCATTACCCTGCCGCCTCTTTCAGGATCGCTCATCAGCTTACCTAATACTGAAGGAATGATCTGCCAGGAAACACCGAACTTATCTTTAAGCCAGCCGCACATGCTTTCCTGTCCGCCTTCTGCAGTAAATGCATTCCAGTATTTATCCAATTCTGCCTGGTCATCGCATTCTACTACCAATGAAACAGCTTCGTTGAAAGTGTAAGTATGTTCTCCCGGCCCATCCATTGCCGTAAGGCTGTATTGATCAAGCTTGAATTCAGCATACATTAATTTTCCTGCAAAGGGAGTTTCAGCAGGAAATGGCGCCGTCATATCAATAGATGAGTTATCAAACAGCGATGTATAGAATTTCAGTGCCTCTTCTGCCCTTCCGTACTGCACCGATGTAAAAATAAATGAAGGGCTTATCTTATCCTCCGTGCCCAGCATGATCTGCCAGGTCATACCGTATTTGTCTTTTACCCAGCCATACCTTGCACTCCAATCGTATTTACCAATTTCCATTAATGCTTCGCCGCCGTCCATAAGCTTATCATAAATTTCATTCACTTCATTTTCTGCCTTACGGGTAACAAAAAAGGAAATAGATGGGTTGATCTTGAACATGGGCCCGCCATTAAGCCCCATGATCATTTTACCCTCGAGTTCCCAGTTAACTACCATCGGAGTATCTGTGGTAATTTTTGAATTGGGAAAGATCGAGCAATAGAATGTTGCTGCTTCTTTGGCCTGGCCATCAAACCAAAGGCAGGGATGAATGTTGTTATTCATGATTATGTTTTAAAAAATTATTAATAATGAAAAAAAACAAAAAGTTTCAGCCTATCTCTTCATTTATTTAACCCGTCTTCGACAAGCTCAGACTGACAGTTAAATTAAACATGGCTGTCGCAAAATATAAAAACTGTCAGCCTGCTTGTCCCGATCATTTCGGGGAGCCTGTCGAAGGTGGAATGGTTAAACTATCCCACTCGTTGCATTCAAGAATATATACAAAATACGATCTCATATTTTTTTATTACAACCCGCCTTCGAGAAGCTCAGGCTGACAGTACGTTTGTTAATTCGCTTCTGTATATTTTTTAAAATTATCCAGTATTGCCTGCCAGCCGCCTCTTTGCATATCTAATGAATTCGTTTCTTCTGCTTCAAATATTTCTTTGATGTTTGTGCTGTCTCCATCACTTTTAAAATGCACACTCACTTTTCTTCCGTCACTCATAGCATAAGAGAGCAGTTCATTTGTTTTTACATCATCATACGCACCTTCAAAATCAAAACGCTCACTACCATCCTTTGCTTCCATCCTGCACAGGAACCTTCCGCCAACTCTCAAATCATTTTCAGCTTTTGGCGTATGCCAGTCTGGTGATGCATTGTTCCATTGGGTAATATGCTCAGGGCTGGTCCAATATTGCCAAACCTTTTCAACAGGTGCATGCACTGTTGTTTCTATACTGATAGCAGCTTTACCTTCTGCCAGGTTTTTTACATGCTCCAATGCCACAGGAAAAGTGTTGGTAAAATATTCCATAAAATCTCCGGGTACATCCAGGTCTACATTTACTTCTGTTTTACCATCGGCTTCTTTAAGTGTATAAGTTTCCAGACCGCCACTCCATGCTTTGGTTTTTTCATCCAAAGGCTGCTCTACTCCGTCCTTTACTTCGCCAATATGTTTGAAGGACATTATCTCTTCCTGCACTTTTTTGTGAATGATACTGTACATACCGCTTCCTTTACCGTCCAGGAACAAAACCTTGCTGCCCTCCTTCCAATCCGTTACTGCATGCGATCCTTCACTAAAAGCACTGGTCCATTTTTTATAGTTCTCATTATCCCATAATGCATTCCATACTTTTTCTTTTGATGCATTGATAGAAGTTGAAAAGTTTACTTTTTTAATACCGGCTGTTGTTGTGTTTTCTGTTAGCATTTTTTTTAATTTTTATGGCTTAACAATTATTGCAGGGCAAACATACAGCGATATTTACATTTTTATGAATGGTAAAAACGACATTCTGAGGGGTTGATTGCGACAGGCAGCTTCTGTATATTTGTTTTATGAAAAATGTATCCATATTAGTTCCCGAAACTGCAGTAATAGAAGCTGTAGCCGATCCGCATTACATGTTTAAAGCAGTAAACCAATTCCTGCTGGCATCGGGTAAAGATTCTTTATTTAATGTACAACTTGTTGCTGTTAATAAAGAAGTGAAACTGGAGAATAGCTTGTTTACTGTGCATATAGATAAGCAGCTAAAAGATGTATCGCAGACCGATCTTATTATTATACCCGCCCTCAGCGGCGATATGCTGGCTGCTCTGGATTTAAATACAACACTTATTCCCTGGATCACTAAACAATACAGCCAGGGGGCAGAAGTTGCATCGCTTTGTATTGGCGCATTCCTGTTGGCAGCAACCGGTTTACTCAAAGGCAAAAAATGTTCTACTCACTGGAACTCAGCAAACGAATTCAGGCGAATGTTTCCGGATGTTGAACTGGTTGATGGCTGCATCATTACTGAAGAGAACGGCATTTACAGCAGCGGCGGCGCAAACTCTTACTGGAACCTTTTATTATACCTTGTTGAAAAATACACTGACAGGGATACGGCCATACTTGCATCAAAATATTTTGCAGTAGATATAGACCGGGAAAGCCAGTCGGCCTTTATGCTCTTCCAGGGACAAAAAGCACATGAAGATGCAGAGATTTTACTTGCGCAGGAATTTATTGAAGGACATTACACCGATAAAATTTCCGTGGACTTATTGGCAGATAGATTTTCGATTGGTAGAAGAAGTTTTGAGCGTCGCTTTAAAAAAGCTACCAACAATACCGTAGTAGAATATTTACAGCGGGTAAAAATAGAAGCTGCCAAGCGAAGCTTTGAAAGCAGCCGTAAGAATATTACTGAAGTGATGTTTGATGTGGGTTATACTGATACAAAGGCTTTTCGTACGGTATTTAAAAAGATAACCGGGCTAACACCTATCGAATACAGGAATAAATATAATAAGCAGGCTGCGTTATAGATCGTTTATTTTGTATTCAATTCTTTATTTTGATTCCTTTCAATCCTGTTCGTGTATTATTGATTTATAACTGTTAGTTGTCGGGCATTACCTCCTCATCAATTACCTTAAGGAAAAGATATTTCTTTTTAACCTGTTCTTTTGGGGTAGTGCAATGAATGGCTGCAGCTTTAAACTGATTTTTAAATGTTATGTTCCAGGTTTCAGTACTTTCATCTCTCCAGGTTATTGAAAGAATACCCATGTTAAAAGTATAATTACCCCTGCGATCATCTCTGTACCATTTATAATC
>JAYUYX010000169.1:0-10831 GCA_043752205.1 Chitinophagaceae bacterium | reverse complement strand
CAATTGTATTTTATTTAAACCAGGCGGGCAACCAGCCACGTGAACGTGACTATGCATTTGTAGGTTCTTTCTATGCCTTTGCCATCTGGATAGGCCTGGGTGTATTATATGTAAAGGAATTATTTACTTCCTTTATCAAGAACAGGATGACTGCAGGTGTAGTCGCTGGTGCCGTATGTTTATTAGCTGTACCTGTAATAATGGCAAGCCAGGAATGGGATGACCATGACAGGAGCAATAAAACACTTGCCCGTGACCTTGCCAAAGATTACCTGGAGAGTTGTGCACCTAATGCAATCCTCATCACTTTTGGTGATAACGATACTTATCCACTTTGGTATGCACAGGAGGTACAGGGCATCCGTCCCGATATCCGTGTTATCAATTCAAGCCTGATGGGTACCGACTGGTATATTAATCAACTGCGCTATAAAGTAAATGAAAGTGACCCGATAGACCCTATCTGGAGTGCTGCACAAATTGAAGGGGCCAACCGTGATATTGTGTATTCTCCCGAAGGACTGTATGGTAACAATGCAACATTCTTAAATAAGTACAGGACTAAAGCTGGTATAACCGGCGATCCTGCACAACCAATGGATTTATATACCATGATGAAAGATTATGCAGGCAGTGATGATCCCAATAAAGGTGAAACAGGAAGAGATGGCGGGTTTATTAATATCTTTCCTTCAAAAAGAGTTTTTATACCTGTTGATATTAATGTTGTAAAACAAAATGGTACCGTTACCGCCACAGACAGTGTTCTTTCGCAGGTTGTTTTTGATATTCCAAAAACAGCATTATTTAAAAATGATGCAGCCATTTTAAATATCATAGCTGCTAATAAATGGAAACGTCCTATATACTTTACCTCTCAGGAGGCAGGTGGCCTTGGGTTTCAAAATTACATTCGCCAGGATGGATTAACCTATCGCCTGGTGCCTGTTGCAAATGACGAAGTAAATGAAGATTGGGCCTATGATAAAATGATGACCAAGTTTGCATCAGGTAATGCTGATAAACCGGGTGTTTATTTTGATGAAGAGAACCGCCGTCATCTAAACAGCATACGCATGTCGTATGCAGTAGCAGCATTAAATCTTGCGCAAACCAATAAAAAAGAAGAAGCTAAAAAAATGTTGAATAAGGCTGATAAGATGATGCTGGAAGAGAACTTTCCTTATGGAATGGTAAGCCGTAATCAACAGCAAAATTATATCTCCTTATTAATGCTTCAGGCTACTTATGCAGCAGGTGATACGGTGCTTGCCGCCAAAATAACAAAGAGCTTAAGGAAAGATCTTGAACAACAGTTAAGTTATTATGCTTCTCTTAATGATGATAAGGCAGGTACTTTTGATTTTACTGATCAAAATGGTCGCCGGGGCGGTGATAAGAATGCCGCAGAACAGTTCCTGATGCGTATCATGCAGATGGAACAGCAATACAAAGCACAAAGCGGATTACCAACAGAAATGCCGGGACAGATCAATAACAATCCTGTAGCTCCACCAAAAGCTGATTCTCCAAAAAAATAAATTAGGTCAAAAAAATGCCAATCCCCTGAATTTTTCAGGGGATTTTTTATTTAACATACGAACAAACCCATACACTTAAATGTTTCGTAATTTAGTTTGAGTCGAAGGTTACATAAAACCGTAAGGACAACTGAAAATAATGTTAGGATACAACTTTAGTAAATACGATCCCAATGAACAAGGCAAGTCTCCTTTTGAAACCTTGCTGAATCTCTTTTTGCAATTGCTCACTTATACCAATGGCGATTTTAATGAAGCTATGCAGTGGATGAATGAACTAGACAAGGAATATAAACTTACTAATGATGAATATGGCATTGGTGATTTTGTAGAAGACCTTAAAGAGAAAGGATACATTGATGATAAAAATGAAACAGGTGAAATAAAAATAACTTCTAAAACGGAGCAGGGCATCCGCAAAAAAAGCCTGGAAGAGATCTTTGGTAAGCTGAAGAAAACAAAGCAGGGTAATCACCAGACCTTTAAACCTGGTGGCGGAGATGAGATCAATCCCGAAACAAGGCCCTTCCAATTTGGAGATACTATGGAACAGATAGATTTTACCAACTCCATCCGCAATGCACAGATCAACCATGGTATTGATAGTTTTAAAATGCAGGAAGATGATTTAGAGATAAGAGAAACTGATTTTAAATCTCAAACCTCCACTGTTTTAATGATCGATATCTCCCACTCGATGATCTTATATGGTGAAGACAGGATCACACCGGCTAAAAAAGTAGCGATGGCCTTGAGTGAACTCATTCAAACAAAGTATCCCAAAGACACATTGGATATCGTGGTATTTGGTAACGATGCCTGGACAATTGAAATAAAAGATCTTCCCTACCTGCAGGTGGGACCATATCATACCAATACAGTTGCTGGCCTGGAACTGGCGATGGACATTTTAAGACGGCGACGCAATCCCAACAAACAAATATTTATGATCACCGATGGTAAACCAACCTGTTTAAAAGTTGGCAAGCGTTATTACAAGAACAGTTGGGGTGTTGATAGAAAAATTTTAAACCGCTGTATGAGCCTGGCAACACAATGCAAAAAATTAAAAATCCCTATTACTACCTTCATGATAGCAACAGACCCTTACTTACAAAAATTTGTACAGGAGTTTACCGAAACAAATAATGGTAAGGCCTTTTTTGCAGGATTAGATAAGCTTGGAGCATTTATATTTAAGGATTTTGAAAGTGGTAGGAGAAAGACAGTTTATTAAAAAGAAAATATAATACGAATGGACTGTCATGCTGAGGCACGAAGCATCCCTGTAAAACATAATCGTTTAATTAAGATGAGATGCTTCGTTCCTCAGCATGACAAAAAGCAAGATTACATTAAAAACAATCATACATAAAGACAGGTAATGAATACTAATAAAATTAATACACTAGGCGAATTAAAGAAAAGCGGCTACATTTCAAAAAGCATCAAGCAGGAGATCCGTGAAAACTTAATTAAAAAGATCAAAGCAAAAGAAAATCCCTTCCCTGGCATATTGGGTTACGAAGATTCTGTAATACCCGATACAGAAAGGGCTTTACTATCTCAGCATAATATTTTGTTTTTGGGTTTACGTGGACAGGCAAAAACAAGAATGGCCAGGCAGATGATTGAATTACTGGATGAATATATTCCAATACTTGCCGGCAGCGAAATTAATGATGATCCATTGCAACCAGTTTCACGCTATGCAATAGATTTAATAGAAGAACAGGGAGACAATGCTCCCATTGCGTGGTTACACCGCAGCCAGCGCTATGGCGAAAAATTGGCAACACCAGATGTAAGTGTTGCAGATCTTATAGGCGATATTGATCCTATAAAAGCTGCTAACCTTAAATTGAGTTTTGCTGATGAAAGGGTTTTGCATTACGGCATCATTCCAAGAAGTAACCGAAGCATTTTTGTCATTAATGAATTGCCCGACCTGCAGGCAAGGATACAGGTATCTCTTTTTAATATTTTAGAAGAAGGCGATCTGCAGATACGTGGTTTTAAATTAAGATTACCGCTTGATGTATTGTTTGTATTCACCGCAAACCCCGAAGATTATACCAACAGGGGCAGTATTGTTACGCCACTCAAGGACAGGATCGAGAGCCAGATCTTAACGCACTATCCAAAAACTTTAGAGACTGCATTGGAAATTACAAGCCAGGAAGCTGCCATTAATGATGAACAACAGCAAAGGGTAAAAGTTAGTGATCTTATAAAACGATTAATAGAGCAGGTGGCATTTGAAGCACGGAGTAGCGAACTGGTAGATAAAAAAAGCGGTGTGAGTGCAAGATTAAGCATCAGTGCTTATGAAAATGCTATAAGTGCTGCAGAGCGAAGAGCGATCATTAATGATGAAAAAGAAACACAGGTATGGCTTAGCGATCTTATCGGCATCATTCCATCTATAACCGGTAAAATAGAACTGGTTTATGAAGGCGAACAGGAAGGGCCTTACCAGGTTGCTTTTAATTTATTGGAACGTTCTATCCGTACACAATTTGGTCAATACTTTCCTAATCCAGATACTTTAAAAAAGAAAAGGAATAAAGAAGCAGCACCGGATGAGAATCCATACAAAGCAATTACCCGCTGGTTTGATGCAGGCAATACACTGGATACTTTTTTTGAAACAAAGGATGAGGATAAAGTGCAGCTATTGTATAAAGTTGATGGACTGCATGCATTGGTAAAAAAATATTTTAAAGCAGCCAATGAAACAGAAAATGCATTGCTGATGGAATTTGTATTGCATGGTCTTGCCGCACATTCATTGATCAGTAAAAAGATACTGGATGGTAAGATCGAATTTAAAGACCTGATGGGGAGCATGCTCAATATAGGTACGCAGCATTTTAGTGAAGAGGATCTGGATGAAGAGGACTTTAATTGATAATGCAATATGCATTTTGCAAACTTTGCCAAAATTCTAAACTTTGGCAAAGTTGTTTTTAATTATCTTACAACGCATAACCCATTTATTAAAGTTCTCATGAAGACTGAAAACTCAGGTAAGATTTATCTCTTTAAACTTGATCATGGTTTAGGTTACGGTTTTGCAGAAGTGTACGACTTTACTGATATTTCCATATTTGATGGGAGATACATCTATGTCTATAACAAAGTAGATATAGTTCCTCAAAAGAAATACACTTTAGATGAAATAAGGTCAACAGGAATTGCTCTGGGCCCTATTACGTCTTATAAGTTTCCAAATATCCGGGGTATAGGTGCCTGGAAGTTTTTATTTCAAACAAAGAACCTTATACTTAAAAAAGAACCTGTTACGAAGTCTTTAAGGGGTCTTATTATTAAAGACCATGATTGGAATAACTTAAAGGATTGGTATAAATATCCTTATAAAGGTGACTTGGAATTTGTGCCTTATGAACAGTTAAGAAATCTCGAAACACGTATTCTTAATTCACCGGTTTCATCATTGACGAAATTCACGATGAAACTATTAATTGATAGCGGTAAAAAAATTTCTCAGTATTATGACCTTACTAATCAGGGTTACCTATTTACCTATTTGGAGTTAATAAATACTTACTACTCATTAAAAATGGCTAAAAAGTTAATAACCGATATCCCAAGAATTTTATAAAAAGGCAATAAACACATATCTGTAGGCCATCAAACAATATTCACCTCCCGCTCCAACCCAACCCCAAACTTCTCTTTCACGTTTTGTAATATCTCTTCGCTCAGGTCGTATATCTCTTTACCTGTTGCATTGCCATAATTAACCAATACCAACGCTTGCTTTTCATGGCAGCCTGCATCGCCCCTCCTGAATCCCTTCCATCCACATTGTTCTATCAGCCAACCGGCAGCAAGCTTTACATTTCCGTTTGGCAGGTCATAACCAACAATCCCCGGATACATTCGTGTCAATTCGTGAAATTCGTGGCTACTTATTTCTGGATTCTTAAAAAAGCTCCCTGCATTCCCGATCTCCGCCGGGTTGGGTAATTTACTGCTGCGTATATTTATTACTGCCTGCGAAACCGCCTGCAGCGAAAGATCCTGAACACCCATCTTTTCCAGTTCCTGCCCAATGGCGCCGTATGAAATATTAAAATTGGAAATGCGGTTCAGCCGGAAGGTTACATCCATAATTACAAACTCATCTTTAAATCTTCTTTTAAAAACACTTTCACGGTAGCCAAATTCACAATCGTTGAGGGTAAAGTTGATGATCCTTTTATCTTTTATATGATATGCTTCCAGGGAATAGAAAACATCTTTTACCTCCACCCCATAAGCGCCGATATTCTGCATGGGCGATGCTCCCACATTGCCAGGTATCAAAGAAAGATTTTCTACCCCGGCCAGGCCATGTTGAATACAATACAAAACGAACCCGTGCCAGTTCTCCCCTGCCCCCGCCTGTACATATACATGATGTTCATCCTCCTTGAGGGTTTTAATGCCCTTGATCTCGTTCTTTAAAATCAGCCCGTGAAAATCATGCGTAAAAAGTAAGTTGCTGCCGCCGCCGAGGATCAAAGTTTTTGGTTTGTGGTTTATCGTTTGTGGTTGGTTAAATTCAAGCAGTTCTCCTAATTCATTTACTGAATTGAATTTAGCAAATAGATTTGCGTACACACTGATATCAAATGTATTGTATGCTTTAATTGAAATATTTTTTTGCACTTCCATCTTAAGTAATAAATATGGACAAAGCTAAATAGAATTTCATTAGTTGAACGGAGCGTCGCCAATGAAATTCAATCAAGGAACTAATGTTGGTTTCAAAAAAATTATAAATAGGTCTTCGCTTATTTCTTCCAGTTCCCTCTCTTTTGGAGAGGGGTTGGGGTGAGGCTTTTACATTTTATCAACATCTGCGATTACCGACACCGTTTTAAAATGCTTCTCCGCAGTAACCAGGTTAATATGATTTCTGATAGCAGCCTTATACCTCAAACTCATGCCCGGCTCTTTGGGCAGCTTGATCAGTATCTCCATTAAATATTGATTGCGTATCCTGTTCACTACCGGTGCTGCCGGGCCAACAACAAAATCCTTCAGATCCTGTTTTAATAACTGTACCAGTTTGTCTGCGGCGGCACTTACAATATTCTTATCCTTGTGTTTTAAAGTTAACAAAATTATACGGCTGTAGGGCGGGTAAAAGAACTCCTTACGTTTCTCAATTTCGATATTGTAAAACTGTTTATAGTCATGCTGCTGTACCAATTGTAAAACAGGGTGCTTTACATTGGTTGACTGTATGATCACCTTACCCTGTTCTTTCTTTCTGCCTGCACGGCCACTTACCTGCTCCATCAATTGAAACGCTCTTTCATTAACCCTGAAATCGGCAAAAGCCAATAACCCATCAGCATCCAATATCCCTACCAAACTTACCTTATCAAAATCCAGGCCCTTTACTACCATTTGTGTACCTACTAAAATATCGAGGCGGTGCTGCTCAAACAATTGTATCAGGTTATCATGCGCTGTTTTACCACGCACACTATCCACATCCATTCTTGCAATTTTATAGTTGGGAAAATCATCTTCAAGTTGTTCTTCAATTTTTTCGGTACCGAAATTTTTCTCTAACCAGTTATTGGTGCCGCATGCAGGACAGCTAATTAATTTTGGATAAGTGCTGGCGCAGTAATGGCAATGCAGTTTATTACTGAACTTATGCAGCGTAAGCGACACATCGCAATGTGTACACTGCGGAATAAAGCCACAGGTACCACAAATGAGGTAAGGATTGTACCCTCTTCTGTTTTGAAAAAGGATAATCTGCCTATCGGCATCCAGTGCCTGCTGCATGGCTTCTTTTAATTGCGGGCTGATCATGACCTTCCCCTTTTGTGCAACCTGCCTCGTATCAATGATCTCAATCTCCGGTAATTTAATTCCGCCAAAACGTTCATTCAATTCTACTAATGCATACTTATCATGCATGGCATTAAAATAACTTTCCACCGAAGGTGTTGCACTGCCCAACAAAACCTTTGCATTAAAAAGCGATGCATAATAAATTGCGGCATCCCTTGCATTGTACCTGGGAGCCGGATCCTGCTGCTTGAATGATGGATCATGCTCTTCATCCACTATTATCAGTCCAAGGTCTTTAAAAGGCAGGAAAAGGGCACTCCTTGCACCTAATACGATCTTTACTTCACCTGTTCGTATCTTATTCCAGAGTTCAATCCTTTCGTTATTATTAAAACGGGAATGATAAATGGTGATGTTGCCGCCAAAATGTTTTTGCAACCTGCGGATGATCTGCGTTGTTAAAGCGATCTCGGGCAACAGGTATAAAACCTGTTGGCCTGCTGCAAAATATTTTTCAATGAGTTTAATATACACTTGTGTTTTACCACTGCTGGTTACACCATGCAACAGGCAAACATTTTTTGTTTCAAGCGCTTTTGTAACTGCATCAGAAGCTTCCTGTTGTGCTGCGCTGAATTCAAAATCGATCTCTACATTTTTTGGCAGTGATCTTATCCTGTCGACCGAACGCTTCTCAACGATCAAAATATTTTTATCCGTAAGCCCTTTCAGCTGTGCCACCGAAGCGCCTGCTTTTTTCAGCAGTTCATTTTGAATAACATCTCCTTCCGTTTTTTGCAGGTGCAGAAATGCAAGCAATAGTTCCATCTGCTTTGGCGCTCGGCTCCACTTATTCAGCAGTTCACTTAATTTTTCTTCATTGCTGTATTCAGGATTTAACAGCACATAGTTTTCTTTCTTCACTTTATATTGCTCATCCATGGCTTCCCAAACAAAGCATACCTTTTTATCGATCAGTTTTTTTATAAGTGGATACACATGTGTTATATCAAGTATCTGTTGTACTTCTGTTAGTCTTAATTCTTTTTTTAAGAGTAATGCCTCTGCCACTAAAAATTCTTCATCGCCCAGGTTGGTAAAATCCTCCCCTATCTCTTCATTATAAATTAAAATGGTTTCGCTGCTCAGTTTAAAATGTGTTGGTAATGCTGCAGCCATCACTTCTCCTTCGCTGCACATATAATATTCGCCGAGCCACTGCCAAAGTTTTAACTGCTGTGGAAACAGTATGGGCTCATCGTCCAGTACATTCAATATTGCTTTGGTAGGATAAGGCGGCTGTTTATCAGTTACATTTTTTATGATGCCGGCATATTTTTTCTGTTTACCAAATACAACTTCTACCCGGCAACCGGCTATTGCTCTTTTTAATAAATGCGTGGGAACAGAATAAGTATAAATAGTAGGGAGTGCAAGCGGGAGTATGATCTCTGCCCAAAAGCCGGAGGTTTCTTCTGTAAATTGTATTTCGTTTCCTGTACTCATCTTATGATTCTAAAGTCAATTTCTTATACCCCTAAACCGTAAAATCCTTAGTCAACCCACCTTCGACAGGCTCAGGCTGACAGTTTTTTGTCTTGGTTGTCACACTTAGCTTGTCGAAGTGTGACAACCAAGACAAAAAATGTTTTTAAATGAAAGTATTAAATTTAATAATGCAACTGCTAAAGTTAAACCAAGTTTTACTAGTTTGTTTATTCAGGCAATTGGTTTTATCCAGCTGGCATTGTATGCAATTAATTTTTCTTCCATGATGTTATAGACTTTCTGCCTTAAAATATCTACATCATCCAATGTAAGGCCATTCACTGGCACCTCATCCAGGAACACAGTTCTTGACTTGCCTGCATGCATAGAAAAAACAGAGTTATAATTCATCCTGTCATACGCATCCAGAAATACCATAGGCTTTATAGGCGTTTGCGTTTCTATAGCGATCTTAAATGCTCCATCATAGAATTCCTTAAGCGGATGATGGGTTAAATTAAAAGTGCCTTCCGGTGCTATCACAATAGAAATATCTTTAGCTAAAACCGACTTAAGCTGATGTACACTCCTTGCCCTTTTTTCAGGATCACCTCTTTCCACCATCACGGCAGCCATTCTGTATATAAATCCAAACAGGGGAACTTTAGCCATTTCGGCCTTTCCCAATATCCTGAATTGCTGCCTGCGGATACTTTTTAACAGGATCGGTATATCTATGTAAGAGATATGATTGAAAACAAAAACATATTGCCGTGAACGGTCATGAGGCACTTCAAAAATGTTCCGATGATTAACGCCGATCATGAACAGGAAGAAATCGGCCCAGGCATGACAAAGCTTATAAATGAAGTTGCCGCCTTTAATTTTGCCAAAAAATGAAGCCATTACCACAAGGGGGAATATCAGCAGCAGGAAGCCGATAAAGATCAAAAAGGCATAAATGGTAAAGGCGATCTGTATGATCTTGTATATGTAGCGCATGGTTTTATGTGGCGAATGTAAGAATATGCCGTTTAAAACCATGATTTAAACTGATTTTGAACCTGAAGCACCTGGCTTTTCCCCAAATATCGCTTTGTAGTGTATATTTTTTCAGACACATAGCTAAATTTTAAAGCTAAACCCTTACCTTTGCCGTCCTAAATTTGGGAATTTATGTTAGCAGTAGTAAAAATAGCAGGCCAGCAATTTACAGTTAAAGCAGGCGACAGCTTATACGTACCTCATATAGAAGGTAAAGCCGGAGATTCAGTAGAATTTTCCGATGTATTGATGACCCATGCCGACGGAAGTGTAGCATTGGGCTCAGCAGTAAAAGCAGTAGTGAAAGCTGAAATCATCAGCGACCTGGTAAAGGGCGACAAAGTGATCGCTTTTAAAATGAAAAGAAGGAAAGGTTTCCGTAAAAAACACGGACATCGTACGCACTATACTCACATTAAAGTAACTGGAATAGCTTAATAAAAAGTAGTAAGTTATAAGTTACAAGTAGAGCGTTTAAAAACCACCTGCTTTAACTTAATACTTAAAACTCAAAACTTAAAACTTCTTAAAACATGGCACACAAAAAAGGTGAAGGCTCGGTAAAAAACGGTCGTGATTCACATAGCAAAAGATTAGGTGTAAAGATTTACGGTGGTCAACCTGCAATTGCAGGAAATATAATTATCCGTCAACGCGGCACAACTTATCATCCTGGAAAAAATGTTGGAGTTGGAAGAGACTTTACAATTTTTGCATTAACAGATGGCCTGGTTGAATTCAAAAAAACAAGGGGAGACAAGACAGTTGTTTCCGTTGCTGCCGTTGAAGCAATTGCATAATTTTTTTAATATTTTTTTGGTAGTTTAAAAAATGTTTTTATTTTTAAGTATTATTTACTAACCAATTAAATTTTAAAAAAATGGCAACAAAGAAAAAAGCTGCAAAAAAAGCTGCTCCAAAAAAAGCCGCTGCTA
>JAYUYX010000168.1:0-24604 GCA_043752205.1 Chitinophagaceae bacterium | reverse complement strand
AATAATCCACAGTACAAATTATTATTTTTATTTTTTTGTTTCAGCAAAAAATACAAAAGATTAAACAAAAATCCATTTTAAGGGTTTGAAATCCAATGTTTTATTATTTTTTTATTTGGTGACATATCATAAAAAGTATAAATTACGTTAACAACTGCAGGGCTTTTTAACAATTTGTTAACCCAAAAACACTCTCTTCTTTTTAATCTTAAACCGTCGGCTTATGAGTATGCGTCAACTCAAAATCACTAAGTCCATCACTAATCGTGAGAGCCAGAGTTTAGAGAAATACTTACAGGAAATTGGTAAAGTAGAATTAATAACTCCGGAAGAAGAAGTTAAGTTAGCAGTAAGAATAAAACAAGGCGACCAGTTGGCCCTGGAAAAGCTTACCACAGCCAATCTCAGGTTTGTAGTATCGGTTGCAAAGCAATACCAAAACCAGGGTCTCACCTTACCGGATCTCATCAATGAAGGAAATCTTGGATTAATAAAGGCGGCGCAACGTTTTGATGAGACCCGGGGCTTTAAATTCATTTCGTATGCAGTTTGGTGGATACGCCAAAGCATTTTACAGGCATTGGCCGAACAATCTAGAATTGTACGTTTACCATTAAATAAAGTGGGCCTCACAAACCGCATCAGTAAAGCCTATTCCCAGTTGGAGCAGGAGTTTGAAAGAGAGCCTACCCCCGAGGAGTTGGCATTTTTACTGGATATGGATGCGGAGGAGATAGCAGCTACATTAGGTGTTGCGGCCAGGCATGTAAGTATGGATCAGCCATTATCTGATGGTGAGGATAGCACACTTATTGATGTATTGATAAATCATAACGCAGAAAAAACAGACGATGCGTTAGCTTTTAAGGCTTCGCTTAAAACAGAGATAGAACGTTCATTAAGCACCTTAACCGATAGACAAAAAGATGTGATCCGTTTTTTCTTTGGTATTGGTGTAGATCATGCATTGAGCTTAGAGGATATTGGAGAACACTTTAATTTAACCCGTGAAAGGGTAAGGCAAATAAAAGATAAGGCCATTACCAAACTTCGTACAGCATCCCGCTGCAAGCTTTTGAAAAGTTATCTTGGCGCATAAAAGAGCTATATAATTTTTGTAGAACAGCCTCTTATCAGTGCTGTTTTTTATTTTATAAGCATCCTGCTCTTCCATTCATAGCTGAACCCTTTTTATTATTGAAATCAATTTTAATAATCCTTTATTTTCCCCGAAATTTGCACAACAATAAACAATAGTAAATGTCAATCGAAATAAAAGTACCAACCGTAGGCGAAAGTATTAATGAAGTAACGCTTGTTAAATGGCACAAGCAGGATGGCCAGTGGGCCGACAGAGATGAAGTGATAGCGGAACTGGAAAGTGAAAAGGCAACCTTTGAGTTAAATGCTGAACAGGCGGGAACTATAAAGATCATCGCCAAAGAAGGCGATACATTGAATATTGGAGATGTTGTCTGTTCTATTGATACAGATGCTGCTAAACCCGAGGCTGCAGCAAGCGCTGAAAGCAAACCGGCAGCTGCAGAGAAAAAAACAGAAGAAAAAAAGGTTGAACAACCCAAAGAATCCAATCCGCCGGCACAACAGGAAGAAGTAAAAGCTACGCCTGTAGCAGCAGCTATTATTGCTGATAAAAAAGTGGATATAAAAGGGGTAACAGCATCGGGCAGCAACGGTAAAATTGTAAAGCAGGATGTGATAGATGCCTTGAATAACCCGGGCAGGAGGCCCGGCAATGCATTGTTTGAAAGAAAGGATCGTGAACAGAAAATGAGTAACCTGCGTAAAACCATCAGCAGGCGCCTGGTTGAAGCAAAGAATACTACTGCCATGCTTACTACTTTTAATGAAGTAGACATGAGCGCCATTATGGACATCAGGAAAAAGCACAAGGATAAGTTTAAAGAACAGCATGGCGTTAACCTTGGCTTTATGAGTTTCTTTACCAAGGCCTGTACCTACGCCTTGATGGAATGGCCATCAGTAAATGCTTACATTGATGGGGAAAATATCCTGTACCACGATTACTGCGATATTTCTATTGCTGTTAGTGCGCCAAAAGGTTTAGTAGTCCCGGTAATACGAAATGCCGAAAGTTTAAGTATGGCAGGCATTGAAGCAAAAGTTGTTGAACTCGCTACAAAGGCAAAAGAAAATAAATTAACCATAGAAGAGATGACCGGCGGAACGTTTACGATCACCAACGGCGGTATTTTTGGCTCAATGATGAGTACACCAATCATAAATATTCCACAGAGTGCCATTTTAGGTATGCACAATATTCTTGAAAGACCTATGGCTGTAAACGGGCAGGTAGTTATTAAGCCGATGATGTACCTGGCATTAAGTTACGATCACCGCATTATTGATGGCAGGGAATCGGTTGGTTTTTTGGTAAGGGTAAAACAACTGCTGGAAAACCCCGAGTTGATGTTGTTTGGGAAAGATCCTGTTACCAGTTTACTGGAACTGTAAAAATTACACTTCAACATATTTAAAGCCTGCATTTAAAACTGCAGGCTCGTCGGACGGGCTTTATTTTTGCTGTTGTGTGCTATTACACCTCACGAGCATTAAGACTCTATTTAAAAATGAAAACTAAAAAAATTGCCTTACTTGGAGTGATATTATCTCTTGTTATAATTTTCATTATGGCAAATCGCATTGAAAATGGTGACACCAATGCTGTTAGTATGTACTTACTGGTTTTTTTAACCCCAGCTATTATTTTAGCATTGGCAAATGCTTTTTATATTCATTCTATAAATAAATTCTCAAACAGTACTTTAAAAATCCTTATAAGCTTCTTCCCAATTGCAATACTTACAGGTCTTAGCTTTATAAAAAACTTGACAATTCCTTTCATTGACGGAAACATGGCCTTTATTACAACTGTTGGTGCATTTGCAATTGGAATAACAAATCTAGTTTGGGTTTTCAGTTTTCTGGTAACTAAATCGTTAACTAACAAGTAACAGCACACAACATAGGGCTTAAGTCCTGCCGATATGCGCTATCACTCCTATTTAAATTCTGCAAAAAAGATAATTGAATCCAACTGGGGAGAACTGCCCTTTTCTGTTTTCTTAAAAAAATATTTTGCAGCCAATAAAAAATATGGGGGCAAGGACAGGAAACAGATCGCAGCGCTTTGTTATAATTTTTACCGAATGGGTAAAGCCATTCCTGATATGCCGGTGGGTGAAAAGATAATTACTGCTGTTTTTTTATGCGAACACAACCACAGTGATTTTTTACATTTTTATAAACCGGAATGGAATGAAATAATTTCAAAACCCGTTGAGGAAAAAATAAAAATACTGGGCCTTACCATTGATCATGTATTTCCATGGGCCGATGAATTAACCGCCGGTATTGAATTTCAGCCTTATTCACATTCCTTTTTTAATCAACCTGACCTATTTTTAAGGATAAGACCGGGTAAGCAGGATATAGTCATTAAAAAACTGCATGAAGCTGGTTTAAAATTTGAGCTGCTACCTGATGAATGTATTGCCTTACCCAATGCAACTAAAGTTGATGCCATACTGGAGATCGATAGGGAAGTTGTTATACAGGATCATAATTCGCAACAGGTTTTAAATTATTTAAAAGATCCTGCACAAACTATTCCAGCCCAGGTTTCTGTTTGGGATTGTTGTGCAGCCAGTGGAGGTAAATCAATACTGGCATATGATATTTTACAGGGCCAAATGGAATTAACGGTCTCTGATATCAGGGAAAGTATTTTATCGAATCTTAAAAAAAGATTTGAAACTGCAGGCATAAAAAATTACGAATCATTTATAGCAGACCTATCTGCTATAAACTGTCAACTACCAACTGTCAGCTGCCAACTGCTCATCTGCGATGCTCCCTGCACCGGCAGCGGAACCTGGAGCCGTACGCCTGAGCAGTTGTATTTCTTCAAGGAAAAGCTAATTGCAGAATATGCTGAGAAACAAAAACAAATCGTAAGCAATGTAATTACATATTTACAAAAGGGAGGTATATTTATTTACGTTACCTGCTCAGTGTTTAAGCAGGAAAATGAAGAGATCGTAACTTTCATCAAAGAAAAATTCCACCTGCAGTTGCTGCAGATGGAATTATTAAAAGGTTATGATAAAAAAGCAGACTCGATGTTTACTGCTGTATTCATTAAGCAATAAGTTATTGACGCATTATTTTTTTAACCACTTCTTTCTTGTCATTCAGCCGCACCGTTACAAAATAAATACCAGCACTCATTTTTTTCATCGGTATGCTGTAGCTATGCTGTCCTCCAGGCTGCTGGTTAGTTGTTCGGTAAACTATTTGACCTGCAGTATTGTGAATCAGAATATCAACTTTTACGGCAGCAGTTCTTACAACTAAAACAGAAAGCTTATCACTTACCGGGTTAGGGCTTATAGTTACCTGCTCCGGTGGCGGAATTCCAGTACATAACTGCTGATTGTTTATAATAGTTATAAAAGCCGTGTCGCTACAATTAAATGTATTTGTTGCTATTAACCGATAAATACCTGCAGCTGTTATTGAAGCCGGATTTGTAACTGCTGTGCCACCCAGGCTCCAGCTTGTTGTTAACCCCAAAGTATTATATCGTATGGTTAAGTTTATAATGCTGTCGGCACATTTTGTTATCGCCTGATCAGCACCCAAAGCTGGCGATGGATTAATTGTAACACTTACTGTTGCGGTATCTGCACAGCCACTTGTATTTGTGGCAATCAAGCGGTAAAGCCCTGCTGCAGATACAACAGAAGGATTAGCAACGGTGTTTCCGGCTAATGTCCAGTTTGTTGTTAAGCCAGCAGTGTTAAATTGTATTGTAAGATCAACAGTATTGCCTGTACAAACAGCCGCTGTTTTATCAGCACCCAAATTTGGACGGGGTGTAAAATTGATGGTCATAGAATCCAAATAAAAACTCGTATCTGCAGCAATATTCATTTTAAACCGATACTTAACACCTGTAGTTGGAAAGGAACGAAGGTCATCAGTAAAGGAAAAATTTCTTGATAGAAAAGCACCTGTTGATGTTTGTGTGTTGATGGTTGTATAATTTGTTTCAGCGGGTAATCTTCGTTCTACTGCTATGCTGATAACTGAATCTGTTTTTGCTGTCCATTGTAAGGTAACACTGCAGTTGGCAATAGTAGATTGCTGTGTATATAATTGTTTTATTAGCATTACAAATGCTTTTTTCATATCCGGAATTCCATAACCAACCCTGTCATTGGGATTGGTAGCCCGGGTAGCAGCAGCCTGCATTACATTAATAATGCCCATATTATTTATTTCAGGAAATGCCTGCCATAAACAGGTGGTAAGCCCTGCCATATTAGGACAAGCATAAGAAGTACCATTACCAAATGAAGGTTGTCCGGTTGATGGATTGGCAACAACGGCCCCAACACCTACTGCTGCAACAGAAGGTTTAATCTGCCCATCACTGCTTGGGCCATAGCTACTAAAACTGCCCACAACACCTGAGGTACTTACCGCACCAACTGCCATTACACTATCTGCATCTGAAGGAGTAATGATAAAACGCCATGCACTGTTACCCTCATTTCCTGCAGCCATAAGACAAAGAATGCCTTTTTTTGCCGCCATATCAGCAGCTTTTGCACTGAGGGTAGTATTACCATCCATATTGGCGTAGGTATAATTAAAGATGGGATTATCAAAAGTAAAATAACCCAGCGAAGTAGATGAGATCTCAATGCCTAAACTATCCGCTCTTTCAATACCTGCTGCCCAATTCTGTTCTTCAATCGGGTATTCAGAAGCTACATCTTCTGTTCTGTATAAGTAAAAAGAAGTTTTTGGTGCAGTACCCATAAAAACGCCGGGCATGTTAGCTGCAATCGTACTGAGGCAGCTGGTGCCATGCGAATTGTCTTCATTAACACTTGCATTGCCTGCCACAAAATCCCAGGTGCCTAATATCTGTCCATTATTCCTGACACTGTCAAAAGTTGGCAGTGTTAGGTAATTAAAAAAACCTGCATCAAGAACTGCCATCCGCATGCCCTGCCCTCTAAATCCGCGGTTATGCAAAAATTCACCATTGTGTAAACGGACTTGTCCATAACTCTGCCCATAATTATAATAATCAGCAGCAATAAGGTTAGGTGTTTCCGGGTTTAAAATATCAGTTAATTCAGCATCTAATTTTTTATTTACCGGTGTTTCTGCAAAACCAGGCCGCGGTGCTATTGGCCCCGTACTTATCACAAACGGAAAACTGTTTATTTTAGCCAAAGCAGCAGCATCAGTGGTTTGAATGGCTACCTGATTGAGCCACTTTGAAGAATTCAATATGGTTACTGCCCCTGCCAGGCGTATGCTGTCAATATATCTTGGAGTTATGGGCAGATCAGTTGAATCAATAGGAATACTATATCGCAACCTCCGGTCAATTGACCTTTGGGTAAGGTATTGAATGGGATTGTTTATGGAAAAAGGATTGGTGCCTTTATCTTTTAATCTTACAATGTATTTTGTGAATTGTGCATAGCTATCAGTTTCTGCAACAAAAAGCCCGATAAAAATGATGAGTATGATTTTTTTCATAGTTTAAAGTTAAATAATTCCTGTAATTGTAAATATTTTAAAAGGGCTTCAATACTATCGAAGCCCTTTTAAAATATGAGATATCTACGAGTACTATAATTTTATAAATTCTACTGTGTAGTAAACTCCGTCTATTTTTTTAAGTTGTGCAAAATAAGTGCCGGCTTTAAGCATACTTATATCCAGTGAAACCGAACTTCTGTTTTTTATATCAAAAGTTAAAACAAATTTTCCCTGGGCATCAATGATATCAAGCGTTTGCCATTTTTGACTGATCCTTATTGAATCTATATTTAAAATTCCGTTGTTTGGATTGGGGTATAAATAAATACCAAAAGGATGATTCAGTGTGTTGAGATTACGGTTTGCTACCTGCGATGTTGAATAAACTATACACCCACCTTTAACAGCTTTAACCCTATACTCTCCACCCGCCGGAGCAGTATAAGTTATACCGGTTGCTGCAGGTACCACATTGCCCCAGGCCGTATTAATTTTTATTTGCCAGGTATATATTGCAGCAGCATCGGGATTGGTAACAGTAAATTCACGGTTGCTTAAAGAAACCAGGGGAGTTACCAACTGATCAACAGTCATTGTAATGATATTACTGGTGGCAGTAGGCGTTGTTACACAATTTGAATTACTGGTGAGTATTACTGTAACCTGGTTGTTGTTGGTCAATGACGAACTTGTAAATGTATTGTTGTTAGTTCCTGCATTTATTCCGTTAACCTGCCATTGATAGTTTGGATTTGATCCTCCGTTTGTTGCTGCTGCAGTAAAAGTAGCTGCATTGCCTGAACAAATATTATTATTGGGCGTGCTTATACTTACTGCAGGGGTAGCAGGTGGCCCCACGCTTACAACTACCGCATCATTTGAGGTGCAATTAATGCCGTTAGAAACTGTAACTGTATAGGTTGTTGTAGCAGCAGGGCTTGCAATTGGGTTGGCTACATTTGGGTTACTTAAACCCAGCACCGGCGACCATAAATATGTTGTACCTCCAGTGGCCAGCAACTGTGTTGAACCTCCTATACAAATATTTACATCATTGCCTGCATTGGCAATTGGCAATGGGATAACCGTCATTGTAATTATATTACTGGTAGCTGTGGCCGGCAAAGCACATCCAAGTGAACTGGTTAAAATAACTTTTACCAGTGCATTATTGATTAAAGTTGATGTTGTGAATGTATTGCTGTTGGTACCTGCATTTACACCGTTAACCTGCCATTGATAAGAAGGGTTTGTTCCCTGGTTTGTTGCGGTGGCAGTGAAGGTTACCGCTGTTCCAACACAATTAATGGTATTAGGGGTGGTTATAGTTGCTGTGGGCGGCACACTTGAATTAACAACCATTGTTATAATGTTACTGGTAACCGGGGTACTGCTTACACAAGCCGAATTACTGGTGAGGATGCATGTCACCTGGTTTCCGTTTGCCAGTGAACTGGTTAACAATACCGGGCTATTGGTGCCTGTATTTATTCCGTTAATCTTCCATTGGTAAATTGGAGTTGTACCGGCATTTGCTACTGTAGCAGTGAATGTAACAGGCGTGCCTGTACATATTGTTGTAACCGGGGTAGCAATAGATACTGTAGCAGTATTGCCATTTACAGCCAGGGAATATATGTTGCTGTAATTAGTTACATCAACTACACAACGGTAACTATATCCATTCCATGAAGCAGGTATATTGGTTAGTTGTAAGGTAACCGTGTTGGTACCTGAATAGTTAGCATTGTTGGAGATATTTACAAATCCGCTGCCTGTATTTTCCTGCCATTGGTAAGTTGTGCCTGTAACATTTGATGTGAGAGAAATATTACCACCTGCACAAGCCTGGGTAACCCCAACCTGGTTCTTTAAAATGGAAAAGGTATTTCCCAGCTTGCTGCAAAATGCAATATCCGGACGGCCATCTCCATCCAGATCACCCACTGCAATATCATCAGCAATATTTCCTGCTGCGTATGATACAACAGGATCAAAAGTAATTGTTGATGAAGCAGTGGCATTTCTGTACGCATTAATTAACTGTTGGGATGCAAATTTGATACTTGCAAAGTCCGGTTTTCCATCGCCGTCCAGATCGGCTGCTCCGCAAATTCCACCAGGAAAAGATGCGTAATTGAAACCAAAATTACCCTGCCCGGTTAAAAGGTAACCATTCGAAATAATATCCGGCTTATCATCCTGGTTAAAATCTGCCACAACCATGAAATTTAATGCATTACTGGACTGGTTTCCGATAAAGAATGCAGTAAAATTTAAATTCTGGTTGTTCTTCAAAATAGTGAAATAGATCATGTCCGATCCTACAACTATATCAGGCAACCCATCGTTATTAAAATCCCTTATGGCAATTGATGATGAGTAAACACCATCGTATATAAACCTGTAAATAGGAATTGTTTGTTTGTATTGCAATGAAATTGTTCCTGAACTACTTAAGTTCTTATATACAGAAACAACAGATTGGTTGAGGTTGCCGACCACTACCTCAGGTTTACCATCTTTATTTAGATCACCAATGGCAATCTGCGTAGGGCCTACATCCGATGTGAAAGTAGCAGCAACTGTAAAAGTAATATTACCGGATGTACTGGTGTTTTTTAAAATGAAATTGTTGTTCAGATTTTCTGTTACTACAGTAATATCTAATTTTCCATCGCCATCAATATCTCCGGCTTCAAAAGCATTGATAAAATAATTCACATTAAAATCAATTCCCGGGGCAAAGCTTATTGCGTTACCCGAAGTTAAATTTTTAAAAAATGTAAGTTTGGTTCCGCTTGCTACAATAACATCAGGTTTCCCATCATTATCCAGATCTGCCATTCTTATTTTACGTGGGCTTACAGGGGCAACAAAATCTATCTTGCCTGCAAATGAATTGGCTGTAAAAGGCACACCTCCACCCGGGAAAGTAATATTAAATGGTTTGTTTGTTTCACCGGTATGATAATTAGTTGTGACAGTGATCGGTTGGTAGGTTGTGCCAACGGGAACAACCACAGAAAGCGTGTTGACTGTTGAACTTAATACCGTTGCCCTAACAGCGCCAAAATATACAATATTGTTTGCCGGCACTGTATTAAAATTACCGCCGTTAAAGGTAACTACAGAGCCAACAGGGCCGGATGTTGGTGCAAAAGAATAAATAATTGGTCTGATGGTAAAAGTAAAATATGGAGAAGATGTATTTACTCCGTAAGAGTTGGTTACAATAATATTTCCGGATGCTCCTGCACCAACAATAGCGGTGATACTTGTTGGTGAATTTATAACGAATGAACTTACAGCAACACCACCCAATGTTACCGCTGTTGCGCCATTAAAATGTGTTCCCGTGATATTTACGGCCATGCCCGGGCCTGCCTCCGCAGGGCTGATACCTGTAACAAATGGTTGTGGCTCAAAAACAAAACCCGACATACTTCCCAATCCACCCCAGGTTGCAATCTCTATGCTTCCGGATGCGCCCTGCGACTGGATGGTTATTTGAATTTGAGTAGGGGAAATATATGTATAACTGGATAAGTAGGATTGACCGCCTACAGCTACACCTACTATGTTGTTGAAGTTTGTACCGTTTACAGTAACCACTGTGCCGCTCCAACCCACAGTGGGGCTGAACGAGGTAATTGTTGGTGCAGGATAAAATGTAAATCCCGGCCGACTGTGGTTTCCAAAAGTATTGGTAACCTTTACAGCGCCTGAAGCACCGGCACCAACTACGGCAGTTATAGTTGTTGCATTTACCACTGTGAATGTTGCTGCAGCAACACCGCCAAAACTGACAGCAGTAGTACCTGTAAAGTTGTTGCCTGAAATTGTAACAATGCCGCCGGCGCCTGCCGATAAAGGTGCAAATGAATTAACAACCGGTATTGGCAAATAAGTAAAACCGGCAATAGACCCGGCACCATAGTTAGATGTAACTTTAACATCGCCTGTAGCCCCTGTTCCAACAACAGCCGTAATGGTTGTTGGCGAAACTACCGTGAAAGAAAGCGCATCAACATTTCCAAATCTTACCTGGAATACATTTCCCGAAAAATTAGCACCGGTAATAGTTACAGTTTGGCCATAACCTGCACTGGATGGGCTTATACTATTTAGTACAGGAGGCCCGGCGAAAGTAAAATTATCACGTTTACCGGAACCATATTGATTTGTAAGTTTCACAGCGCCGGAAGCACCGGTACCTACCACAGCATTTACGGCACTATTACTTAAAACAGTGAATGAAGCTGCCGGCACTCCGCCAAAACTTACCGCTGAAGTACCGGTAAAATTGGTACCGGTTATTAGCACAGTGGCACCAGTTGCTGCGGTACTTGGATTAAAGAAATCAATGATTGGCTCATTATTTCGGTTGCGTAATAAAGATACCCAGGTTTGCGTAAAAGCCGGTGCTGCAATATCATCTTTGCCATCTCCATCAAGGTCGGCAATGGCTATGGAAAAAGGGCTTGCTATAAGACTCAGGCTTACCGGTGCGCCAAACGAAATAGTTGATGCAGTACTTGTGTTTTCAGATACAGTAGTATTCAGGCTGGGCATTACTATATCAGGCTTGCCATCTCCATTAACATCTCCAATGCTTACAAGATATTGCGTGCTGCCGCCACTAAAATCAACTTTTGGCGCAAAGCTGATAGCACCAACTGTACTGGTATTTTTAAAAGTAGAAAAATTTACCGATCCATTATTACCAACAGCCAGATCTGGTTTTCCATCATTATTTAAATCACCAATAGCCACGCTAAAAGGGCTGGCTCCGGTTGTAAAATCAACTTTAGCGGCAAAGGAAACAGAGCCGGGAGTACTTGTGTTTCTAAACGCAGATACACTGTTCGAAAATTCATTGGATACCGCCAGGTCTGGTTTCCCATCACCATCCAGATCCCCGGTAGCAATGCATCGTGGGCCGGGCGAAGATGCAAAATCCAATCTTGCTGCAAAAGAAATATTTCCGCCTGTTCCCGTATTTCTATAAACAGAAACTATTCCCGAAATATAACTTACAAAGGCAATGTCGGGCTTGCCGTCAGCATCTAAATCATTAATAGTAATGGAATGTACGCCACTTACGGCAGGGAGGTTGATTGCTGCAGCAAAACTTATATTGCCAACCGTACTGGTATTTTTTAAAACCGAAATGGTATTTGCAACAATATTGCTGTATACTAGGTCTGGTTTACCATCTCCATTTATATCTGCAACCGCAATTGCATAAGCATATGCAGCTGTTGCCAGGTCTTGCTTTGGTGCAAAAGAAATGGCACCGGTACTACTGGTGTTTCTTAAAATTGAAACCGACGCAGCATTAGCTGTACTATAATTATTGGCAGTAGCTATGTCTGCCTTACCGTCCCCGTCAAAATCAGCTGCTGCAATACTGGTAGGGCGTATATCTGTTGTGGTATCAAACCTGGGTTCAAAAGAACCTATGCCAATGGTTATTCCACCCGTAAAGGTTTGAATAAAGGGTTTTGATGAATACCCGGTAAGCCCGCCTGTGGTAACAGTTATTGGCTGATAAGTAGCGCCAAAAGGAACACTAACCGTTAATGACGTTGTTGAGGCAGCAGTTACACTGGCTTTAACAGCTCCAAAAAAGACAATATTATTTGCTGCAACAGCACTAAAATTACTGCCCGAAATGGTAACCGCAGATCCGGCAGGCCCCGATGCAGGCGCAAAAGAATTAATTATTGGTTGTTGTGCAAAACAAAAAACTGTGTAAAGCTGAACAATAAAAAAAAGTTTAATTTTTTTTATTGCCGGTAATACTTTTAAATGCATAGAGTATGAGTTGATTGATATTGTAAATCTTTTTGTTGCGATTCTTAGTGAATACTACGGATTCTTTTACCCCTTTATTAGCTGCATGTACAACAACCGATAAATTTAGTATTTTAACTATCATACCCCCATTTCACCCAGGTTGCCCCCCAGGTAAAACCACCACCAAAAGCAGCAAGAATTAAATTGTCTCCTTTTTTTAACCGGCTTTCCCATTCCCACAAACATAACGGCAAAGTAGCTGCTGTAGTGTTGCCGTATTTTTGAATATTGATCATTACTTTTTCTTTGGGTAATCCTATGCGGTTAGCAGTGGCATCAATAATACGCAGGTTGGCCTGGTGCGGTACCAGCCAGGCAATATCATCGGCTGTTAAATTGTTACGCTGCATCAATTCATAACTTACATCAGCCATTCCTTTTACTGCAAACTTAAATACCGCCTGACCTTCCTGATATACAAAATGTTGCCTGGCCAAAACGGTTTCTACGGAGGAGGGTTTAACAGAACCACCGGCTTTCATATGCAGAAATTTACTGCCGCTTCCGTCACTTTTTAGTAAGCTGTCCATTATACCCACATTTTCTTCTGTTGGTTCCAATAAAAGAGCCCCGGCACCATCTCCAAAAATAATGCAGGTAGTACGGTCGCTGTAATCAACAATACTGCTCATCTTATCTACACCCACTACCACTACTTTTTTATACCTGCCGCTTTCAATAAATGCTGTGCCTGTTGTTACCGCATATAAAAAGCCAGAGCAGGCAGCCATTATATCAAAACTAAAAGCATTTTTTGCACCAAGTTTATCGCATATAATATTTGCGGTAGCCGGAAAGACCATATCGGGTGTAACTGTTGCACAAATCAGGCAATCAATTTCCTCGGGACTTATGCCTCTTTTTTTACATAATTCCAAAACTGCCGGTACAGCCAGATCACTGCTGCCTTTTCCCTCCTCTTTTAAAATACGCCTTTCCGAAATACCTGTCCTTGTCCTGATCCATTCATCATTTGTATCCACCATTTTTTCCAGTTCTGCATTAGTTAGCCGGTATTCAGGAACATAGCCACCCACAGCGGTAATTGCGGCATTGATTTTTTGCATGTAGTTCTTGGTTTATCTTAATTATTTTTTAATATGAACTGAAAAGTAAAAATACAGAAAAAACCTTAGTAGTTTTTTAACGGCCCGGGCTCATAAATAATCCTTATTTTCGCTATTGACTGGAGAAAATTTATGTACGCATATTTGCAGGGAAAATTTACTTATAAAAGCCCGGCCCAGGTTTATGTAGATGTTAATGGTGTTGGGTATGAAGTTAATATCAGCCTCAATACATATTCACATATTCAAAACCTGGATCAGGGTAAATTGTTTACACATCTTCAGGTTAAGGAAGATGCTCATATTTTATTCGGTTTTTTTGATAAGCAGGAAAAAGATATGTTTGTTCTTTTAACCGGAGTTTCAGGAGTAGGTGCAGCCACCGCAAGGATGATGTTGTCTTCGCTTAAACCCCATGAAGTAAGTTTAGCAATAGCGCAAAGCAACATTAAGCTGCTGGAGGGTGTCAAAGGAATAGGAAAAAAAACCGCTGAAAGGCTGGTGTTGGAATTAAAAGATAAATTGGGCAAAATTGCATCGGACGTAAACCTTTCCACGCACATGGGCAATAGTTTGGAACAGGATGCGTTAAATGCTTTAACTGCTCTCGGAATATCAAGATCACAAGCCGAAAATGCCATCCAAAAGATTATCCGTGCCGAACCAACCGTATCACAATTAGAAGACTTAATTAAAAAAGCCCTGAAAGCCATTTGAAAAGAACGCTACGTTAATTGATTTACCGGATGTTGTTTATAAGAACAAAAAACTCAAGACTGATTGGCCGTGTTTTAGCGATAACGTTGTTAATGCTTCTCACAAATTCAGTACAGGCTAAACCCTATCATTACGACCTTAAATTTAATGCAGGGGACACTGTTGTGCCCAGGTATGGCGATAGTTTACCTTACCCCATCAGGGATAGGAGGGGCGATTTCCTATCCAGCAATAACAGACGAACCCTTGATCTCAACAATCCTTCCAATATAAAAGACTCTGTTGTTTACGATGCCAAAACACGACGCTATATTGTGTATGAGAAAATAGGCAATAAATACTACCGTACTACCACCAGCTATAGCTTTGATGAATATTGGCAGATACGTGGCCGCCAGACAGAAGTTGAATATTTTCAAAAACGCTCAAATTTAATGAGCATACTTAACAGGGGCCGTATAAAGCCAAAATTATCTTTGTACGATAACCTGTTTAACCGACTCTTTGGTAATGGTAAGATAAATATAACTCCACAGGGAAACGTAGACATTACGGCCGGTTACCAGGGCCAGAATATTAAAAACCCCACACTGCCCGAAAGAGCCAGGAAGAATGGGGGCTTTGATTTTGATATGAACGCCCAGGTAAATGTGAATGCAGATATTGGCGGCAAACTAAAATTCCCCATTAACTATAACTCCCTTGCTAATTTTGGTCAGGATAACCAGCTTAAGTTAGATTATACAGGTCTTGATGATGAAATTGTAAAACGTTTTGAATTAGGAAATGTTTCCTTTCCATCACGTAGTACATTAATACCTGGTGCCCAGCAATTGTTTGGTGTAAAAACAACAGTGCAGTTTGGTAAACTTTTTTTAACAGGTGTTATCGCCAATCAAAAATCACAGAGGCAATCCGCAAACCTTGCAGGTGGTACGGCATCACAGCTGTTTGAAATAAAGGCTGATGAATATGAAGAGAACAGGCACTTTTTACTGGCGCAGTATTTTAATCAGAACTATAATAAAGTGATGAGCAAGTTACCGGCCATTACTGCACCTATACAGATATTAAGAATGGAAGTGTGGGTTACTAACAGGAATGGCACAACCACCGAAACAAGAGATGTTGTTGGTTTGGCCGACCTTGGAGAAACTGGCGGCTCACCGGCAGGTATACCATCAAATGGAAGCAACCCGCTGTATTCAACTATCATATCAAATCCTGCAAACAGAAACCCATCATCTGTTTTTAATAATTTGATAGCATTAGGCTTAAGCCCCGTACAGGATTTTGAAAAAACATTTGCAAGGAAACTTGATTCAAGCCAATACATATTCAACAGGCAGGTTGGTTTTATATCCTTAAGCCAGCCATTACAAACAGATGAAGTATTGGCCGTTGCTTATCAATATTCTTATAACGGAAAAATATTCCAGGTGGGTGAGTTTTCGCAGGATTTACCACCAGACAGTACACAGGCTACACAAAGAATATTATTCCTAAAATTATTAAAAGCCACATCACAGCGTCCAAATTTACCTATATGGGACCTGATGATGAAGAACGTATATGCTATTGGCTATGGTACTTTAACTCCAACTGATTTTAAACTGGATGTATTGTACCAGGAACCCGGTTTAGGCTGGAAAAGATATGTGCCCTTTGGTGATAAGAACCAGGGAGCCCCTATTATATCATTGATCAATCTTGACCGTTTAAATAACCAGCTTGATCCACAACCCGATGGCGTATTTGATTACGTGGAAGGCTTTACGGTTTACTCCCAATACAGCCGGGTAATGTTCCCGGTATTGGAACCCTTTGGGCGAGATCTTGCCAACGGCATTTATACTAATCCATCACTCCCCGGTATCAAGGATAGTTTGTATTATGCTCTATACGATTCAATAAAAGCAGTAGCACAGCAGTTTCCAAATCTTAACCGCTTTGTATTAAAAGGCTCGGCAAAAATTTCCGGATCTTCAGATATTAGCATAGGTTACAACATACCACGTGGCTCTGTAACCGTATCAGCAGGTGGCAGGGTGCTTATTGAAGGAATAGATTATGATATTAATTATGACCTGGGTACCATTAAGATAACTAACTCCGCTATCATAAATTCCGGAATTCCAGTACAGGTTAATTATGAAAATAATGCTTCATTTGGCCTGCAGCAAAAAAGTTATATGGCCCTGCGCTGGGATTATATGGCAAAGAATACTGCAAAAGAACAACTATCAATAGGTGGTACTCTTGTGCGTTTAAGTGAAAGGCCTTTCTTTAGTAAGGTAAGTTATGATAACAGCAGTACAGGTGGTACCAATGAACCCATACGTAATGCGATGTACGGCATTGATGTAAATTACCGGAAAGATATTCCAAGGCTTACCAAGATATTAGATAAACTTCCTTTTTATAAAACAACAGCTGCTTCAACTATTAATATATTTGCCGAAGGAGCTTACTTAAAACCCGGCCATGCACCACAGATAGGTAAGGGCTCAAAGGGTATAATCAATATTGATGATTTTGACGGAACACAATCGGGTTACGATTTGCGATTCCCTGCCATAAGCTGGGCTTTGGCATCAGTGCCATACCGGGCAACTGACCGTCTGGGTAACGTACTTTTTCCTGAAGCAGATCTGAATGATAATATTAATTCGGGAAAGAACAGAGCAAAGATTGCCTGGTATCAAATTGAACCAACATTACAGCAGTATAAAGGGTCTAACAATCCATTCTCTAACGATAGGGAAGAATTAAGTGATCCAAGGGTAAGGCAGGTATACCAGAGAGAAATTTTTCCGCAAAGAACAACAGGCTTTGGTGAAAGCCTGCTTACTACATTTGACCTGGCATATTTTCCTTCAGATAAAGGACAATATAATTATGATGATGCAACCGGAAGCGTAGCCTCAAATGGTAAGCTTTTAAATCCTAAAAAACGCTGGGGCGGTTTAATGCGTAGCATTGATCAGCCGGATTTTGAAACAGCCAATATTGAATTTATTGAATTCTGGATGCAGGATCCTTTTATTGATTATGCTCCAAGATTCCCTAATGCCAGCAGTTCTACCGGTGGTAAATTATATTTTAACCTGGGTAATATTTCAGAAGATATTTTAAAAGACGGCAAGCGTTTTTATGAAAACGGTTTACCAACACCAAATGCACCATCCCCGGTTGATAATTCAAACTGGGGCAGGGTACCTACAAATCCTGTACAGGTTACCAATGCATTCAGTAATGATCCCAATGACAGGAAATACCAGGATCTTGGTTTTGAAGGCTTAGATGACACAGCAGAAGTGGCAAAGCGTAGTGCTTATTTAAATCAGTTGAGAGCAAATTTTGGTGTAGGGTCACTGGCATATCAACAAGCTTTATTAGATCCTTCAAATGATGACTATCATTATTATCGTGGTGATGATCTTGATCAGCAAAGCATTGGTATTGTAGGCAGGTATAAAAGATTCAATAATCCCGAAGGTAATTCACCAATTGCAAGTACAAGTTCTACCTATTCATCAGCAGCTACCCTATACCCCGATGCTGAAGATCTTAACAGGGATAATACCTTAAATCAAACAGAAGAATATTTTCAATATATCGTTGATATAAAACCATCTACCCAGCCCGAAATGTCGATTGGTACTAATTTCATCGTTGATAAAAAAGTAGTAAGTGTAAGCCTGGTTAACAGTACATCACGCAATGAAACCTGGTACCAGTTCCGTATCCCTATTGGCCAGTATAACCGTAAGATCGGTAACATACCTGATTTTAAATCTATACGGTTTATACGCATGTTTGCCACTGATTTTGAAGACAGTGTTGTTATGCGTTTTGGAGAGCTGCAGTTAACAAGAAATGTATGGCGCAAATTCCCATACAAGATTGATTCATTAGGTATCTATTCACCGATTACCCCTGGCGCAACCGTATTTAACCAGGGTGCTGTAAACATTGAAGAGAATGATAAGCGTACACCATTACCTTACCGCACACCAACAGAAATTGCAAGGGTACAAACACTAAGTAATAATGGTGTAAACCTTTTACAAAATGAGCAGTCACTTAGTTTGCAGTTTTGTGATCTTATCAATAAAGATGCAAGGGCTGTACAGCAAACTTTTGCTAACAGAGACCTTCGTCAGTTTCGTAAACTGCAAATGTATATCCATGCAGAAGAATCAATAAAAACTTTCCGCTCTATAAATGATAAAGACCTAACAGCTGTGATACGGATGGGAACCGATTTTGTAAATAATTATTACGAGATACGCATACCGCTGAATATGACAGGGCTGGGTGCCGCAAGTATAGATCCCAATTCTACCAGGTATAATGATACTTTATGGATACCGGGTAATGCATTGGATGTTGATTTGCAAACACTGGTTAAATTAAAACAGGCACGTAATAACGATCTGGGGGCATCCCCTGCCGTTATATATCGTAAACTGCAAAGTAACGGTCACATGTTCTCTGTAATGGGTAATCCTAACCTGGCAGAGATAAGGGGTATATTATTGGGTGTTGAAAATACAAAATCCTTAAACCCTGTTTGTGGTGAGGTATGGGTTAATGAATTAAGGCTATCATCCATTGATGAAAAAGGTGGCTGGGCTAGCTTAGTAAGGGTGGATCTGAACCTCGCCGATCTGGGTACCATTTCATTATCGGGTAATACACACAGCAAGGGTTTTGGTACGCTTGAGCAAAGAGTTAATGACCGTTTTCGTGATGATTTTTATCAATTCGATCTGTCTGCAAACCTGGAGCTTGGTAAATTGTTGCCGCCTAAAGCTGCATTATCTATTCCTTTATTTGCCAGCTATTCACAGGCAGTAAGTACACCAGAATACGATCCGTTTGATATGGACATCAAACTAAAGGATAAATTAAAAGATGCAACCACCAATGCTAAGAAAGACTCAATTAAGAGAAATGCTGTAGATTTTACATCAACTACCACCTTGAACTTTACCAATGTGCGTAAGAACAGAACAAGTACTAAAAAACCAAAAGTGTACGACATTTCCAATTTTGATGTAAGCTATTCTTACCTTAAAATAAAAAGCCATACACCATTAATTGAGTACAACGAAATAACCAGACATCGCTATGGATTGGGTTATAATTATGCACCACAACCAAAATATATTGAGCCGTTCAAAAAATTAAAATTCTTCCGCAAAACAAAAACACGTTGGTTCGACCTGGTAAAAGATTTCAATTTTAATCTAGTACCATCCCAGTTAAGTTTCAGGGCCGATGTAAACCGTCAATTTGGTGCCATCAGGCCACGCAGTATTGGTACATCAAAATATACTATACCGGAAACCTATGATAAATATTATGTTTTTCAACGTAATTATATTTTCCGCTGGAATCTGACCCGCAGTTTGAATTTTGATTTTACTGCAATTAATAACAGCAGGATAGATGAGCCCGAAGGCAGACTGGATACAAAAGCAAAAAAAGATACTGTTTGGAGAAATTTATTAAAAGGCGGGCGTAATACAACGTATACACATGCGGCCAATTTTACCTATACTTTACCAACAGCTAAATTTCCGCTGATTGACTGGACCACAGTTAACCTGCGTTACCAGGCATCTTATAGCTGGATAGGCGCATCACGTTTGGCTGTAGAGCTGGGTAACATTATTGAGAATGGCCAACAAAGCGAAGCAACGGCACAATTTGATTTTACAAGGCTGTATCAAAAATCAAAATGGTTAAAGCAATTGGAGGTAGAAAGTAATAAAGCCGATCAGGAAAAATGGAGGGCCCGTATAACTAAGTATAAAGACACCATCATAAAAAAGAACGGAAGAAAAGTAGTAAAGAACCGCCGCAAGGTTGACCAGAGTGCAGTTCCTTATGTAAGTACGGGATTAAAAATATTCGGAAAATTGGCAACCAGTTTAAAACAAGCCAGTTTCTCTATATCTGAAAATGCACATACCCGCCTGCCGGGGTATACAGATAGTACTAAGATAGTAGGCCAGAACTGGAAGAGTATGGCACCTGGTGTTGATTTTATTTTGGGTCGCCAGCCAGATACTGCATGGTTGAACAGAGCTGCCAGAAGAAACCTGATAACAAAAGATACCACATTCAATTCCATGTTTATGCAGAGTTTTGATCAGCGCATAACTTTATCAGCCCAGCTTGAACCGATCCGTGATCTAAACATCACATTAAACATGAGCAAGACCTTTAATAAAAATTATACAGAAACATTTAGGTTCATTGATACAAGCGGCGGTACCAACCATAGCTTTAAGCATTTAAATCCCTATGCAGGTGGCGGTTTTGATGTATCCTATGTGGCATTTAAAACCTTGTTTGGCAAATTTGATCCAAACCGTGTTTCAGCAACTTTCAAAAAATTCCAGGATTACAGGTTGGTCTTATCTGAGCGTTTGGGTAAGGCAAATCCATATAGTGCCGGCCAGCCTGTTGGTGCAGATGGTTATTATTACGGCTATGGCAAATATGCAATTGATGTATTGATACCGGCATTCATTGCAGCTTATACAGGCGAGAGCCCTAATTCAGTATCATTGATCAGGCAAAATAATCCAAACATCAAATCAAATCCTTTCCGTGGTATAAAACCTAAACTGAACTGGAAACTTGATTATAATGGAATAAGCAAGATTAAAGGCTTGGATAAATTATTTACTAATTTCTCTGTATCGCATGGCTACACCGGAAACCTGAGTATGAATGGATTTACATCTGCATTGTTGTACCAGGATGTATCGGGTTATGGATATCCATCTTTTTATGATACACTATCAAAAAATTATGTGCCTTACTTCCTGCTGCCAAATATCAGTATAGGAGAGCAGTTCTCACCATTGCTTGGTTTAAATATGCAGTTTACAAATCAGCTGCAGGCTAAATTTGAATATTCAAAAACACGGCAACTTAGTTTAAGCCTTATTGATTACCAGTTAAGTGAAGTACGTAGCACAGAGTTTGTAATTGGTGCCGGCTACCGCAAACGTGGAATGAAATTATTAGCTGGGTTAAATTTACCTAAATGGTTAAGTAAGGATGGCGGTAAAAAATTAGACAATGAGATCAATTTTCAATTAGATTTCAGGATCAGAGATAATGTAACAGCCAATAGCCGTTTAGACCAGGATAATAATTTTGCAACAGGCGGCAGCAAGGATATTACGATCTCTCCTTCAATTGATTATTTCTTAAACAACCGCATTAACGTTAAACTGTATTTTGAGCAGCGCAGGGTTAATCCTTATATCTCATCAAGCGCCCCCATTGTAAATACAAGGGCCGGTTTGCAGGTGAGGATATCGTTGACGCAATAATAGTTGATCGGTGAAACAGAATCTATGATTGTGATTGGTTACGTTAAGTGCGGAGATAACCATAAAGTCCAATCATGCATTCTGTAAGATCATCTGTCTTATTAGTTAAAGCTACCGCAGCAATTTTTTTACGGGTATTGATGGTAGCATAACTGGAAAAACCTCCGGTCATACCATTGTGCCAGAGGTATTGATGAAAGCCAAGTATTTTGGATAAAAAGCCATACTTATGCCAGGCCAGGGCAACATGCTTACCGTACTCAAAGTTAGTAGTAAGTGCAAGGTAGGTAGGTTCTTGATCCACATGAGCCTTTAAGAATTTCAACAAATCAGATGTATTAGACAGCAACAGGCCCGCTCCCTGGAAACAATTTATTTGCCAGTGTGCTATTATCCTGTTGGAAATATTATGGCCTTTAAGCAATTGTTCAGGCCTTGCATAGGGCAATGCGCTAGTGGCCGTCATACCAAATGGATCAAGTATAACTTCTCTGAAGATATCCAATAAGGGCTTGCCAAATTTTAGGGTAAGCAGATAACCCAAAATACCATACCCTAAATTGGAATATAAATATTTCTTACCAGAAAGCTGGTCAGTACTTAATATCAAATACTCTTTAATAATATTTTCATCAAAATCCCTGTAAGGGTCATTCTCATCTTCAATTATGCTGAGAAAGGCTTCGGGTAATCTTGGCAAGCCCGATGAGTGATCAAGTAATGAGGAGAGGCTTATATTGCGAAATTGCGGAGCAATGCTGAAATAATCTTTAAACAGGTGTTGTAGGTTGTCACGCAAACTGATTTGTTCCATCTCAGCCAGGTAAGCATAAACAGCGGCAACAAAGAGTTTGGTTATAGAACCTATTTCGTACAAAGCCGTTTCCCCTCTACAGGGAGAACTGTTTTCAAATCCATAATTAAAAAAATAAGTTTCACCTTGTAGGGTAAGCCCAACACTTAAATTCAATAATTTTCTCCTTTTGAAATACCGGTAACAATAATTTTCAACTTTGAGTTTGTTGGACCACATATTTTTTCCGGAAGTTTAATTTTTGACGGAAACCAGTATACCAGGACACCCATATTCTATCAGGGATAAAAAATCCCTGGATCAGCATGAATACTAGCTGAAAATCATAGATCATCATAAAGATATAAATTCCCACATGAAGCAAAAGTGCGGCAATTATCATAATGGAACGGGTGTTCTTTAGCCAAATACAAACCGGATAGAATAATTCTACCAGAATAGTATAATATGTAGTTAACGTTACAAACAACCCGTTCCTGGCGAGGTAGGGATTATATGGCGTGCCCTGGAAGCGTTCTGATGACAAAATATAATAATTGGCAACCCCATTAAACCATACATCTGCATGTATCTTATGGATTGCTGAAAAAAAATATACTAGGCACAGGTGGATGCAAATAGAATAAGCTCCGAGGTTGGAAACCAGGTTTGATATCCCAGTTCGTATCCTCGCTGTTTTTTTTAATACAAAATATTCGTAGCTGTTAATAAAGATCATATAAAGTACAACGAACTTAAAAAGATTATCTCCGCCATTTAGCACTGTGTGGCATAAACGCTGTTGTATTTCAAGACAGAAAAATACGCCGACAGCAGCCATACTCCTGCCAATACCAAAAAAATATAGGATAATAAGCGTGAGATACACAAACAGATAGAGAGTGAAATGCTGACGAATCAACCCACCGTCAATACCAAACATATTAAACTCAGAATTGTCCGCAATAAAAAATGAATTTCCCCTGTATAAGATATCAAAAAAGTCCCATTGCAGGAAAAGCTTTTTTAAAATATGAAAACAGATAAAGATCCTGCATACAGCAGCGAAGAAACCGAACCGGTTTTCAATTTGCAGGGAATGTACTGGTATTCTAATTTTTGACAGCATCTACGGGAGGGATATTAGTTTTTTTGCTTTTGTAAACTATTGTTTCATTGCTTTCGCGGAAAACAGAATCCCGGAAAGCAAATTGTGGAATATCTTTTCTTAGTATCCAGATCTCAACAGAATCAACTGCACCCAATGTGGGATCAGACCTAGCAATAAGTCCTGAATAATTCAGCAGACTTTTATAAGCTCCTGTTTTAGTTATATAGTCTGTGAAGAACCTGTTAAGTGCACTGTCCGATTTATGTCGCAAAATATTGTCCCCTTGGTAAAGGTTAGCATATCCCTTTATATTTTTAAACCTGGTGATCTCTTCCGTGATTGTTATAAGAGAATTACTGATGATATAATCCATTATATCTTCCTCATTATTAAAGGGTGCTTTTTTACTTTTTTCTGCAAATAAGTTTTTACAAATTTCTCTGGGGATTATTTTACGATCCCTTGTTTCCTGCTTTTTATAAAAGACATAATACAAACGGTCGTTGTAAGTAGGCGGTGGAGCAAAAAAACCCCACCGCTGAAAAAAGAAACTTTGGAATAAGTCATTTTCTTTACTGAATTTAACTGTCATGTAATTATCCGGCAGGTTGAAGAAAATAGTTATAGCCCAGTAAAATATAAATACACAAAGGATGAAAAATTTAGGCAGTTGTTTCATAACATAAGAATGTTCAACGCAGACAATACATTTGGTATGCTTCCATGTTTTGGTCCAAAACAGATTTTGTAAAGGCTTCATCTTCGCGTAAAAACCAAAGTAAGTTTGTAACAAGCTGGCCTAAGCCCTGAGAAACCTGTTGTATTACAGGGGTATTTCGTGTAAGTGCCCTGGTAGCCGCAACCACAGTTCTGGAGGCAGCAACAGTCAGCCGAACTGAAGCAACCACAGCTGGGTAAAACAATTCAACGAATTCCTGATCCAGTTCGTAATTAGATTCAAGTTCTTCATAGAGCTTTACAAATTCCTCCAGATCCGCGGGATCAGAGCCAACATCGCTAGTGTCGTTGAAGTTTGCTACATTGAAAACTACCGACGGAGTAGTTTGCTTCTTAGAAGCAGAAG
>JAYUYX010000167.1:0-24626 GCA_043752205.1 Chitinophagaceae bacterium | reverse complement strand
CTGCCTTATTTATTTTAGAAATGGTTTCAGCGATCTGGTTCACAACAATAGATTTTTTGTTGCTGTCATTGCCTGCATCATTCAAAGCAATGCCTAATTGAAATAAAATAAAATCCTTTTTATTGGCATTGATGAAATTGATGAAAGCTGCAGTGCCCATTTTATTTACATAGCTGTCCGGATCTTCACCATCTGGTATCAGCACCAGCTTTACATTCAGGCTTTCTTCAAGCGCCAGGTCAAGCCCACGGAGGGCAGCTTTAATGCCGGCATTGTCACCATCATAAATGATAGTAAGATTATTGGTATACTTTTTTATAAGCCTTAACTGATCGGGAGTAAGCGACGTGCCACCACTGGCCACCACGTTCTCAATACCTGCCTGGTGCAGGCTTACCACATCTGTATAACCTTCTACTAATAAACATTCATCAGCTTTATCAATTGCCTGCCTGGCAAAATAAGAGCCATAGAGTAATTTACTTTTTACATAGATCTCGTTCTCGGGGCTGTTAATATATTTAGGTGCCTTATCATTTTTCTTGATGATCCTTGCACCAAAGCCCAGCACTTTTCCGCTTTGGTTATGTATAGGGAAAATGATCCTGCCCCGGTAATTATCATAGGCATTACCATCACGTACATTAACAAGTCCGGTTTTTTGCAAATACTCAAGATTGTATTGTGCCGCCAATGCTGCTTTTGTTAAACCATCTCTTGCTTCGGGGTTATAGCCTAATTGAAATTTGTTGATGATCTCATCCCTGAAGCCACGTTCTTTTAAATAACTCAATGCAATATCCTGTCCTTCTTCACTGTTAAGCAAAGCCTCTGTAAAATATTTTTGGGCAAAACTATTAATGATGTATAAACTATCAGCTACCTGTTGTTGCTGTTTATGCTCCGGACTGGTTTCCGATTCTTCTATCTCAACATTATATTTTGCTGCCAGCCAGCGCAACGCTTCTACATAACTGTATTTTTCTGCCTCCATTAAAAAGCCTATGCTGTTGCCACTGCGTCCGCAACCAAAACATTTATATATTTCTTTAGCAGGAGATACGGTAAAGGATGGAGTTTTTTCGTTATGGAACGGACAAAGCCCCAGGTAATTGCTGCCCCGTTTTTTTAATTTAACGAAAGAGCCCACTATTTCCACAATATCTATGCGGCTAAGAATCTGTTGTATGCTGTCCTGGGATATCAATGTTTAAATTATGAGCTGTAATTTACACATATTGTTATTGTTAAACTTCTTAAAACCGGTTTGTATTTAAATAACTGGCATAATTTATGAAAAATTATCGCAAAAATCATCTGTATTATTAATACCTTTATCAACTAAAAAAATAAAAGCATGAAGAAGTATGTACTACTATTTACATTGTTAATGGGCGGGCTTTATAGCTATAGCCAGAATCTTGATAATGTAAGAAAATTACTTATCCTTAAGCAATACGAAAAGGCAAAGCCTGAGATAGACACTTACCTCAGCGATCCAAAAAATGCAGCTAAAGCAGAAGCATGGTATTATAAAGCATTTATTTATAATACGGTTGCCAGGATACCAACTAAAACAGTTGCAGAAAGTCTAGGATTGTACCAGACTGCTTATGATGCTTTAAAAAAATATGCAGAATTAGATCCGAAAGCACCGCTGACCACAGAAGAAAATAATGCTACAGCCTATAATATTTATTATGGCTTTTACGATATGGGTATAAAAACCTATAATGAAAAGAATTTTTCAGAATCTTTCAATCTCTTCAAGAAAACACTTGAGGTGCATGATTATATTTACGGTAAAAAATTACCCGGTGCGGTTGGTTTAACCTTTACCTCCCATGATACTGATGTAGTATGGAACCTTGCTATACTTGCCAATGAATTAAAGAATAAAAATGACGCTCTTGTTTATTATCAGAAAATTGCCGACGCTGGTTTAAAAGATGAGAAATATGCCACAGCATATGATGAATTGGTATTAAAATATAAAAGGGAAAAAAATGCTGAACAGTTTGCTAAATATGTAGCTGCCGCTAAAAAAAATTATCCTGTAGATCTTCCTTACTGGGAAAATCAGGAAATTGAATTTGCGTTGATCGACCTGGAGAATGAGGCCCTGTTTGCTAAATATGAAGAGTTAACTCAAAAATTACCTAATAATTATCCCGTATTTTATAATTATGCTGTGGAAATAGATAAGTTTTTAAACACATCGGCAGCTACTGGAAAAAATACCGAGGCGTATAGGAAAAAGATAAATGAACTGTTTAAAAAAGCCCTGGCAATAAAATCTACTACGGAAGTAAATCTGCAATTGGCCAACCTGTATTACAGTAAGGCGTATGACTTTCAGGAGCAGGCGGGTAAAATAAAAGGAACTAAACCTGCTGAGGTGAAATTAAAAAATGAATTGACTGCTTCAGCTAAAACAAGTATGAGCGATGCTATACCTTATGCTGAAGAAGCGGTTAAACAATTGGCTACTTTAAAAGAATATAAATTTGGGGATAAGGTAAATTATAAACTGGCTCTTGAAATTTTAAGCAATGCTTATAAAATGAGCGGTAACGCTGCTAAGGCAGCCGAATATGAGAAGAAGAAAGCTGAAGTAGATAAATTATAAATGAAATAAGCAATAAAAAACCTCCTGTATACCAGGAGGTTTTTTTTATGAATAAAATTTATCATCCGCCAATGCGTATCTGCATGCCTTGCCCGTTCCCGTTCTGCATATCCTTCATGGGTTTAATTTCAATATCCTTTGGTACCTCAAATTCTTTATCGGCTAACTCTTTATCAATAATTAATTTGGTAACTTCTACTGTCATAGTTCTTCCGCGGTTCATATTTCTTTGATACTGCATTGGAAAGCCATTTAAGTTCTCCATTCCGTTGGCAGCTGCGGTTGCATTAAAACCTCCAAAACCACCCGCACTGCCGCCGGCGCTTGGCAAATGCTGTATTTTAAAATCAGGGCAGTACCATACTGTTGATGTATCAGTTTTACCATTAAAACGGGTGGCAATGATAAATGCTTTTTTACAGGTATAGCCTGAAATCTTTTTCGTTTCATTATCTATATACACAATTGAAAAAACAGCAGGCGTACCTGATCCCCCCAAAGAAACATTTTGTCCTCTTCCCTGCATCATGCTGTCCATACGTTTGCGCATCACTGCCTGGTCTTCATCCGTTGCATAAAAACCCGACTTACGGCCCATCATTTCCATAATAGTAGTAGTGATCTTTTTAGCATTGTCCCTTATCACAGTAGTTCTTCCCATTTCACCTTCTGAAAAGGTTTTGGTGAGATCATTCTTGACCCATGTTGTTGTCTTGGTTTCGCCATCACCCCCAAAGCGCACAACCCTCACTTCGCCGCCATCAGCGGTAGAAGTTTGTACAGGTTCGTCTCCTTCGGGAGCTACAATCGTTGTTTTAGTTGATACAATAGCCTGCGTAAGCAATCTTGGTTGAGCATACACTGCCAGCGAGCCTGACAGCATTGCAAGTGTAATTATTTTTTTCATATTTTTTAGTTAGAGCTTAAAAATACGAATTGATTCGTAATACGAAAAATTTAAATTTTCAACTAATATTAATTTGATAGGTATATTTCGGAATTTTCAAAAAAAAAAGGCACTCTAAAGTGCCGTTTTTTTTTGAGTAAAATATTTTTATAGAGGGGTACAACTGCAATAATCAAATTTCATTCCCCAGTTACCACCGCTTAAATTGATGCGGACACCATTACCCCATGCAGTTTCCTGGGCAATCTGCTGGTTAGCTGCATTGTATTGTTTCACTACTGCGTGAGCTGCAATACATCCACAACTACCCGGAGGAATTTGTGACAAAGGAACCTGGTAAGTGTAGGTAGTAACATTAGCATGAGTACTACTATAAGGGAACTGCCCTGGAATTGGGTTACCCGGATTGTTTATTGGTATAAGGGCACAATCTCCCACATACAAATGGGTTTGTGCTAATACCCAGCCATTTGTAGTTGTGTAGGTTACATAAATGTACTGTGCATCATTAGATACTGAGACTGTACCGGAGTTAATGGTTTGCCCTGCAATAAGTGTTACTTCCGTTGCAACACACACGGGATCCCCTTCCCGGCCGAGGTCTTTGTTTCCTTCACCTTGCCCCAAAATTACATACCTGGAGCCTTGTGGTGCAGGAGAATCTGGCTTTACCTGCGTTAAAGCCTGGTCATCTTTTTGGCAAGAAATGTTGAAGAGTACGGCAAATAATAATGCCGGAAGTAGTAATTGTTTCATAAGGTCATTGTTTTAATGATAAAAATTGTTAAATATCGAAATCGTATCAAGTAGCTAACGGATACATGTTCCAAATTATTACCATTAAAACAGTTTTATTTTTATATAGCTGAATTAATTAAAAACTAGTAAAATTCAAGCGTGTTTTACTAAGTAAAACGGCTTAAACCCTCAGTTAAATAGAGCATTTCTACTATTCTAAATTCCTTAAATTACTACTGTAAATTACCAGATCAGCATCGCTCAAGGGCATACCAGATTACGAAAAATATGATCACTGTACTAAGGCAGCCGCCGCCCAGTTTTTTTGCACCGTATCCGGCGATTAATCCTCTCACTAATTTGTTCATGTTGCTTTTTTTAGAGTTCTACAATAAAATGATAGTATATAAATTTATTTCTTAATTACAATTTAGATGCCATATTAAAACTGTGAATAACTAGGGCAATTCGCTGTAAAAAATCAAAATTTTCTGTAGTTCCATTCCTTTATATTTGTTCTCTTACTAAAACATAGATAAAACGTGCGTTTAAAGAGCTTAGAAATAAAAGGATTTAAGAGTTTTGCCGATAAAACAGTACTCAATTTTGATGAAGGTATTACGGGGGTAATTGGCCCCAATGGATGCGGAAAAAGCAATATTGTAGATAGCATACGCTGGGTTATAGGGGAGCATAAAATTAGTAACCTGCGTAGCGAAAATCTCGAAAGCCTGGTCTTTAATGGTAGCAAAACCCGCAGTGCAAGTGGCATTGCTGAGGTGAGCCTTACTTTTGATAATACAAAAAATTTATTACCAACTGAGTTCAGCACAGTTACCGTAACCCGTAAATATTATAAAAGCGGGGAGAGTGAATACCGCCTCAATGATGTGGCCTGCCGTTTAAAAGATATTCATAACCTGTTTATGGATACAGGCATCAGCAACGATAGCTATGCCATTATTGAACTGGGCATGGTGGATGATATTATTAAGGATAAAGATTTCAGCCGAAGAAAGATGTTGGAACAGGCAGCGGGTATTTCTATCTACAAAACCCGTAAAAAAGAAGCCAAGCTAAAACTTGATGCCGCTGAGCAGGACCTGGCACGTATTGAAGACCTCTTGTTCGAGATTAACAACCAGCTAAAAAGTTTAGAGAGCCAGGCTAAAAAAGCAGAAAAATACTTTGAAATAAAAAAAGAATACAAGGAAGTAAGTATTGAATTAGCCAAAGCAGCCCTGGAAGGTTTTAATATTACCTACCATGACCTGAACGAAAAGCAGAAATTGGAAGTAGACAGGCGCATTGAACTGGAAACTGCCATAGCAAAAGAGGAAGCCTTATTAGAACAGGAAAAACTTGAACTGATACATAAAGAAAAAGCCTTGCAAACCATGCAGCATGCTTTTAATGAAATGTTGGATGCAGTACGTGGTAAAGAAAATGAAAAGAACTTAAGTGGCCAGCGCCTGCAATATTTAAAAGAAAGGCAAACCGGTTTGAATGAGTTTTTACAAAAGGCAGGAGGCCAGTTGAAAGGTATTGATGAAAGCATACAGTTCACCGGCATCCAGATAAGTGAAGATGAGCTGCAGTTAACGCAGTTTGAGACCAGGCTTGTTGACCTTAAAAATGCAGTTGAAGAAAAACGTAAGATTTTTGATGATAAGCGAAGCCATATTGATGAATTGCGTAAGCAAAACCAGGCCATTCAAAGAGACCAGTTTGAAGCTGAGAAAAAAGTAGCTGTTGCTGATACTTCTATCCAAAATTTACAAAGAACTATTACACAAATACAGGAAGAAAAATCACAGCGCCAGAGCCAGCTTCAGCAATTGAATCCTGAAAAGAAAAATAAAGAATCGGAACTGGAGCAAAAGAAGACTGACCTGCAGCAGTTGCAGGATCATCACGAGTTTACCAAAGAACAGATTTTACAAACGCAGAATAAAATGGAAGGACTGCGTAATGAACTGGCCAGCGAAAGCCGCACATTAGATAGTAAGAAGAATGAACATGACCTGCTGAAGAGTTTGATTGACTCCATGGAAGGTTACCCCGAGAGTGTGAAGTTTTTACACAACAATCCAAACTGGAACCATACAGCCCCTTTATTAAGCGATATCATTTATGTAAAAGAAGAATACCGTGCGGCTGTTGAAAATGTACTGGAGCCTTATCTCAATTATTATGTAGTAAATAACCTGGAGGAAGGATTACAAGCCATTCATTTGCTTGATGATAATAAAAAAGGCAAAGCCAATTTCTTTTTACAGGATAAATTCACTGATTTTGAAACACAGCATCAGCCAGCCGGAACCATACCTGCGTTAAGTGTTGCAGAGATTGACCCTAAATATGCAAATCTTGCCAAACATTTACTTGGGAATGTTTTTATTGCAGAAAATGAAGAAGCTTTACGCAATAGTAATGGGGCAGTGGTACTGGAAAAAACAGGAAAGTATGTAAAAGGTAAATATTCCTTAACTGGTGGAAGCGTTGGATTATTTGAAGGAAAGAAAATAGGAAGAGCAAAGAACCTGGAAAAATTAATTGAAGAGATCGTTGCACAAGAAACTGTTGTAAATACTTTGAAAGCTGCTATTCAGACGCATCACAATGAAGTGATATCGTATAATGAGCAGTTGAAGGAAAATGCCATTAAGCAAATTCAGCAGGATATCAATAACCTCACCAATCATGTTTTCTCTTTACAGAATAAGATTGAGAATCTTACGCACCTGGAAGAGACAAGCACTGCAAGAATTACAGAGCTTGAAAAACAACTGGAAACAAATCATAGTGATATTTCCAGCACACGTGAGATGCTAAGCCAGTTTAATTCAAAAATAAAAGAGCTCACAGAAAAGATGCAGCTGGTAGAACAGGATTATGCAACTGCCGAGGAAGATTACAATAAGGCCACCGCTACTTTTAACGACAGTAATCTGCAGTTTACTAAACAACAAAGTAAAGTGGTTTCCTTAAAGCAGGAATTTGAATTTAAGACCAACCAACTTAACGACCTAACAATACAAATAGAAAATAGCAATGCCCAATTAACTGAAGCATCTGCCAGCATCACAGAAACTGCCGGGCAGTTACAGGAACTGGAAACCATGGTGATTGCCATGTTGCAAAATAAAGAAGCAGAAGAAAAGGCATTGAACCAGGCAGATCAATTGTATTATAACCTGCGGAATGTGCTGGCACAAAAAGAAACAGAACTGAAAAGCAAGCATAAATCAAAAGAAGGTATTGATAGTTTGCTTACCGAAATAAAAGACAAGCTTACCGACCTTAAGTTGCAACTGGCAGGCATGAAAGAGCGCCTGAATGTAGAATTTAAAGTTGACCTGGATGTTATTATTGATGAGCCCCGTACCACTGATACGCCGCTTGAAGAACTAAAAGAGAAAAATGAACGCCAGCGCAAGCGGCTTGAGAATATTGGGGAAATAAATCCCACAGCTATTGAAGCTTACACCGAAATGAAAAAACGTTACGACTTTATTCTTGAGCAAAAGAATGACCTGGTAACGGCAAGGGAGAGCCTCATGCTCACCATACAGGAAGTAGAAGCTACCGCTAACCAGCAATTTTTAGAAACCTTTAATAAAGTAAGGGAGAATTTCCAGAAAGTATTCCAGGCTTTATTTACAGAAGATGATACGGCAGATATGATCATGGTTGATCCTGAAAATTTAGCCGAAACAAATATTGATATCATTGCCAAACCAAAAGGCAAACGCCCTTCATCCATAGGCCAGCTAAGTGGTGGAGAAAAAACATTGACTGCAACGGCACTGCTGTTTGCTATCTATTTAATTAAACCTGCACCGTTCTGTATCCTGGATGAGGTTGATGCACCACTGGATGATGCAAACGTTGGCAAGTTTACGCAAATGATAAAAAAATTCAGTGAGAATAGCCAGTTCATTATTGTTACTCATAATAAAATGACGATGAGTGCCGTGGATGTTATTTATGGTGTAACCATGCAGGAACCCGGTGTAAGTAAGCTTGTGCCTGTGGATTTTAGAAGCCTCAACTAAAAAGTTTCTTTACCACAAAAAAATTGTTTTGATTCCGGGTTAATTGACACTATCTTTAAATTGATATTTCTGTTTGGCTCAATATTTGAAAACAGGTTATTAATAAAACTGAAATTTTAACTCTTAAAACAAACTATTATGGACGGTCAATCAATCATTGTTATTTTAATTTTAGGTGCATTAGCCGGCTGGCTTGCCGGTATGGTTTTCCAGGGCGGCGGTCTCGGATTGCTGGGGAATATTGTTGTGGGTATAATTGGTGGCTTTATTGGTTACTGGTTATTACCAAAGTTGGGTATGAACATTAATACCGGAACATCCTGGATCAATTATGTTTTAACAGCGGCTATAGGCGCAATTGTGCTATTGGCTGTGGTTAATCTTTTATTTGGCCGAAACCGGCGTTAATCATTACTATTTAATTTTTTTAGAAGGACGATCACAGTTTGCTGTGATCGTCCTTTTTTTATTCTATGCATAACTATCCTCAAAAATTGCTAATTTGTACACATAACAACTGCACTAACTAACTTACTGCAATGAGCATAAAAAACTATTGTGCCCTAATTATCTTTTTTATAATTATCTCTGAACATGCAATTGCACAATGCACGGAGAATAATGTAGCAGGATGCTCATGCCCCACACCGGGATCTACCAATTGTTTACTGATACCTGACATACTAGCTGGTAAAAAAACGCTAAACAGTACTACCGGCTGGACAGAATATAACCAGATGATCAATAATGTGAATAAGGGATTGATAAGGATAGATGTGTCTACACCTAATGTAGGCTGGGGACCGCTGCAGGTTTCACCAACCGATGATTATGTGTGTGGTTCCGATACGATGCGTAATTTTTTCCCACCTCCCAATTTTTTATGTCCAGATGGTTCTTATCCCAAGCGGCTCATTAAACAAAAACTATATCAAAAAGTTGGAAATACATTTCAGTTCGTATTGCGGGATGCTGGCTGGATGCAGTTTCACCCGGCACATGGCCATCTTCATATTGAAGGCTGGGGCCTGTATACACTACGTTTAAGAGATATATCAGTTGCCGATACATTAAAATGGCCAATTGTAAACAGCGGTGTAAAAGTAAGTTTTTGTCTAATTGATCTTACAACCTGCAACGGAGCTTTGGGCGATTGTGTAGATGCTAATGGCAATGTACTCACTAATTCCAGTTTCCCAAATTATGGTCTTGCTGGCGGTTATGATTGTGGTAATGTAAGGCAGGGTATAAGTGTTGGTAAGGTTGATATCTATAATCAGTATTTGGATGAAAGCTTTGTAAAAATTCCTTATGAGGCCTGTAATGGTAATTATCAAGTATTGGTACAGATAGATCCTGATGATCATTTCCTGGAAATGAATGAAAATAATAACTGGCTTTCAGCAGCAGTTACCTTACAACAGCAACGTACTGCAAATACAGGGGCCTATGCATATATATTCAGTAAGAAAGGAAATATTAAGTGCACAGATGAAACCCTGGAACTTGAAGCCAGTGGCGCCAGTAATTATGTATGGAGTAACGGGGCTACTACGCAGAAAATAACTGTGAGCCAGCCTGGTAAATACTGGGTTAGAGCTGTAACGCCCTGCGGCACTGCAACAAGTGATACGTTAACGGTAATTTCGGCACCAGCAAATTCCATCCCGACTATTACCAAAACAGACACGATCTGCATAGGCGAAAAAGCTAACCTATATGCAAGCGGTAATACTCACTGGTTTGATGCAGCTACAAATGGCAACCTGGTTTATATCGGCAATAATTTTCAAACGGGTAGTTTAGCAACCAACACAACTTTTTATGTAGCCGATCAACCGTCAGTTTTAACAGGTGTTGTTGGCCCTGTAAATACCAACTTCAGCAATGCAGGAAATTTTTCTGCAGCCAAAACAGACTACCTCATCTTTAATTCCTTTATTCCGTTCAGGCTAAAAAAAGTTACGGTTAATGCCGGTGCCGCAGGTGTTCGCATCATTCAATTGAGAACAATGTATGGTGCAGTGCTGCTGCAAAAACAGGTAACACTTGCTGCTGGCATACAAGATGTACAATTAGATTTTTTTGTACCTGCCGGGTTGAATTTACAATTGGGATTAAGCAGCAGCACTCCGTTGGCTAATTTACACACAAGCACAACTGCAGCTGCCAACATCGGTTATCCTTTTAATTTGAACAGTGTTGCTAAAATAGTAGGTACATCATTAGGCGATAAATCTTTTACTTATTTTTATAATTGGCAAATTGAAGGTACACCACAGGCCTGCAATGCCGGTACCCGTAAAGCAGTAACAGCCTACGTTGTACCTAAGGCCAATATCAGTATTACCGGTTTACAGGACAATTACCTGCACACAGATGGCGCCGTAAATTTTACCATCACACCAGTTGGCGGTATTTTAACAGCCGGTCCGGGCATCATAAACAATACTTTTCATCCAAGACTTGCGGGTGTAGGGGTTCACCAACTTAATTATACGTATCGTAATGGTAACTGTGTGACTGATCTTTCAAAAATAGTTTCAGTTAATTTTAATGATGCTGTTATGAAGGATGGATTCTCTATTCAATTATGGAACAACCCAGGGAAAAAACAAAAACTCTACCTTGTTACCGATCAGAATTCTCCTGTGGAATTACGGATGTTGAGCAGCTCAGGGCAAAGGATAAGGTTATGGAATTTTAACGCAATGAATGGAACCAATATTTATGATATGGATTTCAGTGGCTTTGCCAGTGGTGTATATTTCCTTGAGGTAAAACTGGCTGTGAGTGGCAATAAAAAAATTATTAAATTGCTGAATTAATAAAAAGATATGATTTCTCTTATTTTGTAACTAAATTTTTTAAAACCGTATTTATGAAAAAAAATCTGTTTTGTATTGGAATGGTATTGTTTGGAACTGCTCCATTGTTTGGCCAGATATCAAAAGACAGCCTCGTGTCTTTAATCTCTTCAGAGACCTGCCGCACACTTGAAGCAAAGGATTTTAAGAATAAAACCAAAGATCAACTTGAAATGGAGCTGGGCCTGGCTATGATGCCGCAGGTGGCCAATTACAGTGATGAAATAAAAAAATATTATGGCTTTGATGGCGAAGACATGAACAAGCTTGAAGAACTGGGCAAAGATGTTGGTATGAAGCTTGCTGTTCAATGCCCGGTATTTTTAAAAATGTTTATGGATAACCCTGATGCATTAAAAGAATATGCAGGATCTGAGAGTGAAGCCAGAAGCATATCAGGCACATTGATCAAGGTCGTAAAAAGCGATTTCAGTTATCTTCAGGTAAAAGATGAAAATGGAAAAATGGAAAAGATATGGTGGATGGAATATTTTGAAGGATCTGACAAATTAATGAGCGACCCAAATAAACTGCTCAATAAGCCGGTTAAGATAAAATATATTGAAAAGGAAATGTACAACGCTACATTAAACGAATACATTAAAGTTAAAGTCATCACTGCACTGAATTAAATTCACTAATTCTTTGTTCACTAACTATTCGAATTGCACTAATTACACGAATTACTTGATGGTATAAAAATTCATGTAATTAGTGCAATTCGGCTTTAATTGGTGCAATTATAAAACCAGCTTTCCAATCCTTCCGCCACCACCCGAAAAATAAACCGCTTTACCTTTTTTGGCCTTGCGTACAGCATGAAAACTTTCTTTGCTTATCCATGCCCAGTTTTGCCCTTCATCTGTACTGTAGTCAACACCATTCAACCCGCAACTTATCCAGTTTTTTTTTGCCAGGTACTCTACGCAACTTCTGTAACCATGTGGGCTCACAATAGGCTCGGCAAATGTTTTACCCCCATCCATAGTAATTACACAGTTTTTAATGGTATCATCTTTAGCTGTAAAATCTCCACCCACAACGATCAGGCATTTTTTATTTTTTACGGCGATGGAATTAGCTCCTGTACTTTCTTTACCCTGTAAAATAGGGAGCTCAATTTTTGTATCTCTTATAAACAAACGGGCTCTCAAACCACCACTTACAAAAACAGCTTCCTGTTTGTTAAGCTTACGTACATTAGTACCGCTGCTGGCAAAAAAGGCTTCGCCTTTATCTGCAGTAGGATTATTTGCTACCGGAATTCCCCGCCAGGTTTCTCCTCCGTCAAAAGTTCTTGCAATAAATATCTTATCTCCCATGGGATCGCCAATAACAATACCGCTTTGCTCGTTCCAGAATTCCATGGCATCTAAGAACATGCCTTTAGTTGTATCTGTAAAAACTACTTTCCAGTTTACACCTCCGTCATTTGTTTTTAAAATATACGCAGGGTCGGCTATCCCCATAATGATTGCAGTATTTTTATCAAAGGCTTCAATATCCCTAAAATCTATTTTTTCAAAACCCTTCACTGTTGTCCAGGTAAAGGTTTCACCGCCATCAACAGAGCGGCCTACAGAACCTGCACTGCCGCTTACCCAAACTACTTTATCACTTACCACACTCAATCCACGTAAGGAGGCCTTGCTGCCGGAGTTAAGCAATTTAACCGTTTGTGCAGCTGCATGGTTAGCAAAAGTGCTGATCAGCAAAAAAATAAAAACTAAAAAAAAATGTTTCATAAAAATGTATTTAAAAAAGATCATGATCATTACCGGTAATAGAATCTTCACCTGTATGGTGGGCTCTTGAGATTTCCTGTTTGCGCCTGATAAGTTTTAAGGATAACCGAATTGCAATAATGAAAGAGAGAAGCGCTCCTCCAAAATATAATAATGTATTTCCTATAAACAAAAAGAAATCAAATGTGCCATGAAATAATACGGGCCAGAATAAAGCCTGGAAAAAATATTTTTGCCTGTTAACGGGATCAAACTTGGCCAGGCCAACAAAATAACCCATCAGCACAGCAAAAGTTGCATGCGCCGGTACTGATAAGAACATCCTGGTAATACCAGTTGCTAAACCATGATTGGATACATAACCAATATTTTCAAGTGTAGCGAAACCCATACCCACCATAACGGAATATACAATTCCATCAAAGGGGTCATCAAAAGCCTTTCGCCTGTAAGGGATATAACGTAGTACCAGAAATTTTGATCCTTCTTCACCAAGCGCTATGATCAGGTATGAAAAAATGGCCGTGTAAAAAATACCTTCACCCATCAATTGCTCTACAGGTTTGGTGAACAATATCTGCACAATTACTGCAGGAATGATTGCAAGCATACCCATAATAAAACTCAATACCAATAATCCCAGTGGTTCTTTATTGTATTTATCTTTTAAATAAATAAAAATACAGATGGCTATTCCAGGCGCAATGGCTATGGCTAATAATCCCATATTTAAAAGCTGTTTTTGTATTACTTTTGACCAAGTTATACGTTTTTAATGATTGCCCAAACTAATACACATTTTTGATGAGTTATAATTATTTACCATTAGATAAAAATCCCACCAACTTTCAGCAGATAAAGAATTTACTGGCACACGGGCAGCTTGTTTCCATAACTTTTGATGCCCATGACCGCATAACCAAATGCAGGAATTACCTGGATGAAAAACTTGCAAATTCAGACGCACTTTTTTATGGCATAAACACCGGTTTTGGGTTTTTACAAAATGTACAGATCGATAAGAGCCAATTACAGGAGCTTCAAAGCAATTTAATAAAATCGCATGCCTGTGGTATGGGAGAAGAAGTTCCAACAGATATTGTTAAGCTGATGATCGCATTTAAAATAAAATCACTCAGTTATGGCTACTCTGGTGTACATACTGATACGGTGGAGCGGTTGATGGATATGTATAACAATGATGTGCTGCCTGTAATTTATACACAAGGATCACTGGGCGCTTCCGGCGATCTTGCTCCCCTAAGTCATTTAAGTTTGCCTTTACTCGGATTGGGCGAAGTGTACCACGGTGGTATAAAAATGCCTGCAGCAGAAGTATTGAAAAAACTTGAATGGAAACCTATCGAATTAAAAAGTAAAGAAGGGCTTGCTTTAATTAACGGCACACAATTTATGAGTGCCTACGGTTTATATAATCTTGTGCAATGCGACCGCTTAATAAAATGGGCAAACATTATTGCAGCCATCAGTTATGATGCGTTTGACTGTACTACCGAACCGCTGCATGAAAATATTCACGCCATACGTGCACATGATGGCCAGGTAAGCACTGCTGCAGAAATGCGGCGCTTATTGAATGGAAGCGAAATAGCAGGCAGGAAAAAATCACAGGTGCAGGATCCATATTCATTCCGCTGCATACCGCAGGTACATGGAGCTACTAAAGATAGTTTTGATCATATCCTCAGCGTTTTTATTAAAGAAATAAATTCTGTAACCGATAACCCCAATATTTTTCCGGATGATGATCTTATTGTTAGTGGCGGAAATTTTCATGGACAGCCATTGGCCATAAACCTGGATTTCCTTTCCATAGTAATGAGTGAACTGGCCAGTATCTCTGAAAGAAGAACATACCAGCTCATCAGCGGGCAAAGAGGATTGCCGCCATTTTTAGTTTCAAATCCAGGATTGAATTCAGGACTGATGATACCACAATATACTGCTGCAGGTATCGTGAGTGAGAATAAACAATTGTGCACACCGTCTTCTGTTGACAGCATTCCATCCAGCAATAACCAGGAAGATCATGTTAGCATGGGTGCTAATGCTGCTACCAAATGTAAACGGGTAGTGGATAATGTTGAAAAGGTATTGGCCATTGAATTATTAACTGCTGTACAGGCATTGGAATTCCGCAGACCCTTAAAAACATCGCCAGAGCTTGAAGAAATTGTAACCGCCTTCAGAAAAGAAGTAAGTTTTAACGATGCCGACAGGATATTGCATGAGGATATGATGAAGGCAGTAAGTTTTATTAAAAATGGTTGTTTAGACCACTAGGACAACAAGGCACTAAGTTGCACTAACATCTAGACATGTCTTAGTGACTTTGTGATTCAAAATAAAATTATGAGTTACGATCCGATAAAATACAAAACACCAACTGGTGATAAACTAACCTGTAAAGGCTGGATACAGGAAGCAGCACTGCGTATGCTATTAAACAATCTTGATCCCGAAGTGGCAGAGCGCCCTGATGAACTTATTGTTTATGGTGGTAGGGGAAAAGCTGCAAGGAATTTTGAAGCACTTGATAATATCATTAAAGCATTAAAGGTTTTAGAGAACGACGAATCACTCTTGATACAAAGCGGCAAGCCTGTTGGTATTTTGCAAACACATAAAGATGCACCAAGGGTACTGATCAGTAATTCGCAACTGGTACCCAACTGGGCCAACTGGAAACATTTTGATGAGTTGGAAAAAAAAGGCCTGATGATGTATGGCCAGATGACAGCAGGCAGTTGGATATATATCGGCAGCCAGGGTATTGTGCAGGGCACTTATGAAACTTATGCAGCTGCAGCCAATAAAGATTTTGGCGGTACTTTAAAGCACACACTAAATGTATCAGCCGGTTTAGGTGGTATGGGTGGAGCCCAGCCCTTAGCTATTACTATGAATGAAGGTGTGGCATTGATAGCTGAAGTAGAAGAATGGCGCATAGACAAGCGCATTGAAACAAGATACCTTGACGAAAAACATACAGAGATTGACGAAGCAATTGATGCTGCATTAAAATACAAAGCTGCAGGTAAGGCTATAAGTATTGGTGTGCTTTGCAATGCAGTTGATCTTTTACAGCGCTTGTTGGAAAGGAATATCATTCCCGATACATTAACAGACCAAACCAGTGCCCATGATCCCCTTGTTGGTTATATACCAAACAACTTAACAAATGAACACGCCAATATGTTGCGTGAAAAAAATCCGGAAGAATATATTGAACGCAGTTATGAAACGATGTATCTGCATGTGCAGTTGATGTTGCAGTTAATGGATAAAGGCGCCATTACTTTTGATTATGGAAATAATATAAGGGCGAGAGCACAGGAATATGAGCAACGGACAACGGACGACAGACAACAGACGTCGTCTGTCGTCGGTGGTCCGTGGACTATTGGCCGCTGCTTCGCTTTCCCCGGCTTTGTTCCTGCATATGTGCGACCTCTTTTTTGCGAAGGCAAGGGCCCGTTTCGCTGGGCTGCACTCAGTGGTGATGTTGAAGACATTGCTGTTACAGATAAAGTAATGATGGATCTTTTTGCAGATAATAAAAGCCTGATGCGTTGGTTTAAACTGGCGCAGGAAAAAATTGCTTTCCAGGGATTGCCTGCACGTATCTGCTGGATAGGGCAGGGCGACAGGGAAAAAGCCGGACTTGCATTTAATGAATTGGTAAGAACAGGAAAAGTAAAAGCGCCTATAGTAATTGGCAGGGATCATTTAGATACAGGATCTGTGGCCAGCCCTAACCGGGAGACAGAAGCCATGCTTGATGGCAGCGATGCCGTTGCCGACTGGCCCATATTAAATGCGATGGTAAATACTGCCGGTGGTGCAAGCTGGGTTTCCTTACATCATGGCGGTGGTGTAGGCATGGGATACAGTATACATGCGGGTATGGTTATTGTTGCCGATGGAACCGATGAAGCTGCAGCAAGACTTAGCCGTGTATTACGCAACGACCCTGGCATGGGTGTTATACGGCATGCAGATGCAGGGTATGATGTTGCAAAAGATTATGCAAGAAAGTATAATCTTGATCTTAACGACAGATTGAAGTAAACTATTTAATGAATACAATAAACTGGGGCATCATTGGTTGCGGAGATGTAACCGAGATCAAAAGCGGCCCTGCATTTAATAAGGTACCAAACTCAGCACTGGTGGCCGTAATGCGCCGTGATGCAGAAAAAGCAGCGGACTATGCAAAGCGCCATAACGTACCACGATGGTATAATGATGCTAACAAGCTCATCAACGATCCTGAAGTGAATGCTATTTATATTGCCACGCCGCCATCATCCCATGAGCAATATGCATTGGCGGCCATCAATGCAGGTAAACATGTGTATCTCGAAAAACCTATGGCTTTTAATTACACTGCTGCAAAAAATATTGCAGATGTGGCAGTAGCAAAAAACATAAAGCTGGTAATAGCACATTACCGCAGGGAGTGGCCGCTGTTTAAAAAACTAAAAGTATTATTGCAGGATAAAATTATTGGCAATGTGCGTACAGTAAACCTCCAGTTGTATAAAACCGCATTTACCAAAGAACAGCTTAAGGAGCAAACCATTGCCTGGCGAGTCGATCCTCTTATTTCCGGCGGTGGTATATTTCACGACCTTGCCCCACACCAGCTGGATATTATGTACCATCTATTTGGCCCCACAAAAAAAATAAACGGAATTGCCATTAACCAGGCAGGCAATTATGCAGCAGATGATATGGTAGCCGGTACGATCCTGTTTAAAAATGATATTGTACTAAGCGGTACCTGGTGTTTTAATGCTCATGAGCAAAATGATGTTTGCGATATTATTGGTACTGAAGGCAGGATCAGGTTTAGTTTTTTTAATGGTAACAGTATTCAGCTTGTTACAGGTAATGGTACAACAAATTTCGATTTTGAATTTCTCCAACATGTGCAGCAACCCCTCATAGCAAGAACAGTACAATATTTTTTAGATAAAGATGATAATCCATGCCCGGGTGTAGAAGGAGCAGAGATCATGCGTTGGATAGAAGAGATTACTAAATAATGAGCAGGCAATTATGAATGATGATGATGAGATTATGCTTCAATATCAACAATTTCTTGTTCAATGATAGAGAAACTATTCAGCAGTGTATTGTCTCTTACGTTTATTGCCTACATTAAATATCCTGGAAAGGTTAAATCCAAAGCGGATATGGCCTTTAAAAAAATCGCCGGTAGTTTGTGTCAGGTATCCTTTTTCATTCATACCGGTAGCATTTGTAAAATGTAACTGAAATACGTGGCCGCCGGTCTCAATATCAACTCCAAATGATAATGGATTAGTAATTGCCTTGTCAAGTTCTCCAACAGCATAATGATAATCTACCATTAACGCAATACGATTACTTACTTTATACCTGGCTCCGCCGCCAACTCCAAAAATTGTGTTATCATCCGTAGGATTTAAGGTAGAATTATTATGTACCAGTAATGGACTTACCTGCATAGACAACCTGGGACTGAATTTGCGTCCTGCAATCAGTTGTACAAAATAGGAAGATCTGTCACCAAATGTTGGCTTCACTGGCGCAAAAGATTCCTGCGTGGTAACAATATAACCTGTGGCTATCAATAAGGATATCGGCATGGCTTTTTCTCCTTTTGTCTGCTGTAGTATCCTTGTCTTTAAAAATATATCCAGGTCCTTTAAAATAGTACTTCGGCCAACACCAATCATTAGCCTGTCGCAAATACCATAATCAAAACTCATCCGCATACTGGCATTATCTAACCCAAAAAGATCTTTGAACCCATTTTTTATAACCCCAAAGCGATGCATGATCCTGAAATCCAGTTCGCCTTTGTGCAGCATTTCAACCGAATGTGCATTGATTACACGGGTAGATTTAAAAGCGCCTGTTACTTTTTCTGCAAGTACTTTATCTTCGATACTATTGGTGAGGCTGGTTGTATCCTGTGCCTTAACGGCTGTGCATGCTAAGTATGTAATTAAAAAGAATAGAATTTTTCTCATGTAGTTATTTCATTTCCTGGAATGATGGAATATTTATTTTTACCCTGATCGTTTTATTTATATTATTTGCTACTACCGCAGGTACTTTAATGGCATAATCGCTCAGCAGTACAGTAAAAGCTGCAGTAGCATTGATGATATTGTTCTTTGCGGTAATTGCAGCAACGGTTGTTACCGGTTTAGTAACGCCATGCATGGTGAGATTACCACTAATTTTTACAGTAAGTGTTTTGTTTTGGCCCGGTTCTAATACAGGTAGCTCATCAAAACGGCCTTTGAATGTAGCTTTTGGATATTTATCACTCTCCATATAATTCTCATTAAAATGCTCCTGCATTAATGCTTTTTTAAATTGAAATCCTTTTATTAATACAGAGAATTCAATGATATTGGCTTGCAGGTCAATAACGGCCAAAGCTTTTGTATTTGTCGCTTCAATATTTTCAATGGCTGTTGAAGAATAAAAAGATATCACGCCTGTTTTGCTGAATATTTTTTTTTGTGCCACGCTGCTAAACGATAACAGTGAGAATACAATACCCGTCAATATACTCCTGCTCATAAATGATCTTTGTTTTATTTATTGAACAACCACACAGCGGTTGAGTTCAATATCCATTAAATATCCTGTGCATATACCTCTTACTTTAAGCAGGTCGCCTGCAACATGCTTTTTTACATCAGCTGCATGCACTGTATCCAGCAGACAACTTACCCTGCTCATGTATAAACTATCGCCAAGGAAAATGTTAAAACCTGCCTGCGTATTTTCAATGGCTATAATATTGCCTGTCACTTCTATGATCTTACCTCCAAATTTTTTATTGGCCGAGTCCTCGTTATTACTGTACAATGCAATAAGTTCGGTTGCGGTACAATTTACATCAGCACTTTTGCTGTTGAGGTCGGCAGGCTTCCTGTTAAATTCTTTATACGCATATATTCCTACACATACCAACACCACAAGTAAACCCCATAAAACGTACCGCATCATAAACCGTTATTTAATTGCAAAATAAGGCGGCGTGTTTTAGTTATTATGTTTTCCGCCGGCATTTAACCAGTCAACAATTTTTTGTTTATCAACAGCAGATAATGGCGGACCAGATGGCGGCATCTGCGATGGGTTTGAATCTACAGCTCTTGCCTTAATTCTTAATCCCTGTCCTACGATCGTACAATCTACTGTAAAATCTAAACCGCTTTGCGGAGTAGCGCCACCATGGCAGGGAGCAAAAGCACAATTGGTTGCAAGTACAGCTTTAACTGCAAGGAATAAACTGCCCGCAGGAGCCTGGCTCACAGTAGCATTACCGGTAATGATACAACTATTAGCATCTCTTACACCATACGTGAAAGCACCAGTGGCTAATCCTGCAAAAACATTTGATGCCTGGTAAATACCCCCATTTAAATTATACATGAAACCCGTGCTGCCGCTTGCTGATATGGTAATAGAACCGGTGTTTGGTTCACATTTAACTGTAGTGGTAGTTGCAGTGGCTGCTGTAATGGTAGGACATGTAGACCCAACAATAGTACTCACTGATGCACTTAAACAGCCGTTGGCATCCTTTGCTACAACAGCATAGGTACCTACCGCTAAATTATTGAATGTACCACTTGCCTGAAAATTAGTGCCGCCATCTTTGCTATAAGTGTGCGGTGCAAGGCCCCCGGTTGCCACAGCAACGATACTTCCGTTTGTAGCTGTGGGACCTGTTGTATTTGTAGGTGTTGTATTTAAAGTGATGGTAGGGCATGAAGCAGATGTTACACTAAAAGAATTAGAACCCGTACATCCATTACCATCTTTAGCAACAATGGTATAACTGCCCACAGCCAGATTTGAAAAGCTACCGCTTGCCTGGAAAGCGCCGCCGTTAATATTATAGGTAAAACCAGTACTGCCAGCGCCTGTAGCAACTATCATCCCGTTTGTTGCAGTAGGTGTTGTTGTTTGTGTGATAGTTGCTGTTACTGTAATTGATGGGCAAGCTGTTGCGGTTACAGTAAATGTTTGCGTACCTGAGCACCCAGCAGAACTTTTTGCTGCAACTGTATAAGAACCTGCCGCCAGCCCGGTAAATGTACCCGATGCCTGTGCAGTACCCCCATTTAATTGGTATGTAAAACCGCTGCCGCCTGTTGCCGAAGCTATAATACTGCCATTAGTGGCTGTAGGGGTAGAGGTAGCGGTAGTTGTACCCGTAACCACAATTACTACGCCTGCACATGGATTTGGAGGAGGAGTAGGCGTGGTGCCGCTTTTACTACAACCCACATACAGGAAAACAAAAAATAAAGAACTAAAAGTAATTAACTTGAAGATTTTTTTCATAAACATTATTTTTAGTATAAACGAAAGTTAGTATAAAATGGTTGTCTCTAATAATTATTTTTTAAAGGGAAAATATTTCAGCCCCACCTGTACACTGGCAGTAAATATTTTAACCTTACCCTCTCCAACACCATTCAGTGGTATAGAAACCGCAGGTGCAGCCTGCAGGTAAAAATGTTTACCCAGTTTCTTTTCTACGCCAACAGATACCTGTACTGCTGCAAAGAGGTGGCTGTTCTTTGTATAGTTGTATGGGTAATGGTAGATGGTATTATATCGCTCGTAAGTGTAATTGTACTTTTCCTTTTTCATCAGGTAGCTGGCTATGCCCAGGCTTGCATAATAATTGGCGGTTGGTTTTATAAGCCAGTTGTACTGCAGGGTTACAGGTACTTCATAAACCAAACAGTTGGCATCTACTTCAATTATTTTTACCGTGCTTAAGTATGAGCCTGCTTTTATAGTATAATCACCCGGACCTGCTATATATTTTTTAGCGCCTGCAAAAAATCCAGCCTGCACACTAAACCTTTTATTGAACTGGTAGCCTGCGGCAATGCCATAGCGTGGAGTAATGGTACTGTTCTTAAAAGAAAATAATTTAGTAGAATTAGTTTCGGCACCAAGTCCTGCCAGCACATATAAACCATTTTCTTTTTTCTTTTTATCTTTTTTTGGTGCTGTTGCTTTAGCCAGTTTAGTTTCGGGTTTTGTTGAATCTTTTTTTACAACCTTATCAATTTTCTCCACCTTATCAACCTTCACATCTTCCTCAACCTTCTCAACTCCGTCCTTAACAATTACATCAGCATCAGCCTCAAGTTCCGGCGCAGTTATCTTCATTTTCACCTCAGAATTTGTTTTAAAAAGGTTCTTATTAGCCGCCGCTAAGTTTTCGGTACCAGTATTATTTTCAGCAGCAGTATTCTTTTTTCCTGCTGATTTTTTTGCCCGCCTGGTATTTTTAAATGCAGTTGTATTACCTGTTAATACGGATGTACTGCTGCTGGTTTTATATGAATTTACTTTAGCGGGTTTATCCTTATCATTTTCTGTATTACCTGCTACACTATTACCAACGGGGCTCCCAATGGAGGCAACAGGGTTCCCATTAGTACTGTACGTTACCGTATTTGTTGCCGGTAAAGTTGGTTTATCATTCGGTATTGCATCAGTGTTCTTGCTTACAGGGGTTTGCGACCGGTCTTCATAGCTAATAATATTATTCTTATCACCGCCTGGTGTACCCGCAATAGGTTGATCTTTTTGTTGATTGTTGTTTGTAAACGTATACACAGCGCCAGTTATTAATGCGCCAAGCAATAGTGCACCAAATATCCAGAAGAAGGGCCTGCGCCTGTCCTTGCGGTGATCCAGCAACTGCTCCATCTTTCTCCATGATGATTCTTCAAAAGGATAATCACTGCCATTGGCAGCTTCTATTATCCTTTTTTCAATATCATTATATTGCTTTTCGCTGCTCATACAATTTTAAATTATTTTGCTTTAGCATGTTTTGAATATTCAATCGTGCTTTAGCCAGGTTCGATTTTGAAGCGCCTACAGAAATTTTCAGTTGCCGGGCAATTTCTTCATGTTTATAACCATCCAGTATAAATAAACTAAAAACAGTACGGTAAGTAGGCGATAGCTTTTGTACAAGATCTATCAGTTCTTTAAAAGCCATTTTATCAACGGGTGTTGCACTGTTATCAGTAAGATCCGAATGCACATCTTCCACTAATGCAATGGTGAAGTTCTTATTGTATTTTCTGTAATGATCTATGGCCGTGTGAATGATGATAGATTTTATCCAGCCCACGAAAGAAGCTTCGTAATTCTGGTAGGCGGGTTTAAAATTATCCAGCTTGGTAAAGATCTTTAAAAAGCTGTCATTCACTATCTCTTCAGCTTCCAGGGGGGTATTACTGTACCGCATACAAATGCCCATTGATAAACTATAGTATAGTTTATACAACTGCTTTTGGCTATCCCTGTTTGCTTTTATACAACCAGCGATAATATGCTCAAGCGTTTGTTTGCCTGACAATTGATCCGTTTTAAGTAATAATTAAAGAGTAAAGCTAATCATACTATTGATATCGTACAATAGGGCCAAATGGTTGCCTGAAGTAATTAGGAATTAGAAATTAGGAATTAGGTACACTGCAATTTTCAACATATAACATTCAATGATCAATATGAATTTTCTCAGGCTTTCATAGGCTGTGCGTTCGTAATTCCATCATATTATACTATTTTCAGTACTTAAAACTTAACTCATGAACAAACTGCTTGCTTTCTTAATCCTGTTTTTTGCTATTACAAATTTTGCAGCCGCACAGGAACCTGTAGACATGGCCATCATGCAAAAGATAAAAAACGAAGCAAAGAATAATTCGCAGATCGCTATGATCGCCCATAACCTCACTGATGTATGCGGCCCACGCCTCACCAACTCGCCGGGTTATAATTGCTCACTTGACTGGATCACTGAAATATGTAAACAATGGGGACTGCAGAACGCCGGCCGTGAGGCCTGGGGCGAATTTGGCAGGGGCTGGCGTAATGATAAAGGTACACTTGCACTCAAAGCACCTTATTACCAACCCATCATTGCCTACCCGGTGCCCTGGAGTAAAAGTACCCGCAAAGCAGTAACTGCAGAACTGGTAATGCTTGATAAATTTGACTCTGCCAGTATTGATAAACTGGGTAATAACATCAAAGGAAAAATAGTAATTGTAAAGCCCGGCAGTACAAACCTTGCTGATGGATTTAAACCTTACTCCAGCCGTTATGGCGATACAAGCCTCGCCAACATCAGCGAAAAATATATGGTCACCCGTAAGCAGATGGAAACCTACCTGCCCTTCATCATGCAGGATAATGCAACCTTACTTTACCTTGAGAAAAAAGGTGCAGTTGCTTTACTGGGCACCAGCCGCAACTCCCGTGATGGAACTGTATGGGCTGATGGCGGCACCGGTTATAAAAAAGGCTATCCCGCCACCATGACTGAAATGAAGACCAGCCGGGAAGAATATTTACGGCTGGCCCGCCTGCTGCAAAGCAATAAAAAAGTAGAGCTGGAAATAAATGTTCAGAATAAATTTTTTGATAACGACCTTACCGGCTATAATGTAGTTGCCGAAATACCCGGCACCGATCCTACGCTAAAAAGCCAGGTGGTAATGTTGGGCGGACATTTAGATAGCTGGGCCAGCAGCACCGGCGCTACCGATAATGCAGCAGGTTGTATTGTAATGCTGGAAGCCATGCGCATTTTAAAAACAC
>JAYUYX010000166.1:0-10924 GCA_043752205.1 Chitinophagaceae bacterium | reverse complement strand
TCACGGCAGTTTACAAAAGATGACGTTAGTCCATTCGATATGTTTGAGTACGATTACCGTACTTCCGTAATTAAAAATCCATCAGGCGAAATTGTTTTCCAGATGGATAATGTAGAAGTTCCAAAACAATGGAGCCAGATAGCTACGGATATTTTAGCGCAAAAATATTTCAGGAAAGCAGGTGTACCAAATGAAGACGGGACCACCGGCAGAGAAACAACTGTTAAACAGGTTGCACATCGCATGGCACATTGCTGGCGTGTGTGGGGCGAACGTTATGACTATTTTGCAACGCCCAATGATGCGTTAATATTTTACGATGAGTTGGTTTATTCCATTTTAAACCAGGCCTGTGTACCAAACAGTCCGCAGTGGTTTAATACTGGTTTGCATGAAGTGTACGGCATTACCGGAAAGCCACAGGGCCATTATTATGTAGATGCTAAGGACGGGCAGTTAAAAAAATCGGCCAATGCTTATGAGCGCCCCCAGCCACATGCCTGCTTTATATTAAGCGTAAATGACGACCTGGTTAATGAGGGCGGTATCATGGATCTTTGGGTACGTGAGGCAAGAATTTTTAAATACGGAAGTGGTGTAGGTACTAACTTTAGCAGTATACGTGGCGAAGGTGAAAAATTAAGCGGCGGCGGTACATCAAGTGGCTTGATGAGCTTCTTAAAAATTGGCGACCGTGCAGCAGGCGCTATCAAAAGTGGTGGCACAACAAGAAGGGCAGCCAAAATGGTTTGCCTTGATCTTGATCACCCCGAAATTGAAAAATTCATCAACTGGAAAGTTCAGGAAGAAGATAAAGTGGCTGCTTTAATTGCAGCAGGTTATGCCAGCGATTACGAAGGAGAAGCATACAGAACTGTAAGCGGACAAAACAGCAATAACTCCATCCGCATACCCAATTCATTTTTTAATACACTTGATGAAGGTGGAGAGTGGGAACTGAAAGGAAGAAGTGATGGAAGGGTAATGAAAAAAGTAAAAGCAAAAGAATTATGGGAGCAGATCACCTACGCTGCATGGCGTTGTGCTGATCCCGGTACGCAATACGATTCTACTATCAACGAATGGCATACCTGCCCGGAAGGCGGGCCTATCAGGGCTTCCAATCCATGCAGTGAGTATATGTTCCTGGATAACACGGCCTGTAATTTAGCCAGTGTGAATCTTCGCCAGTTCTTTGATGAAAGCGATAATTCATTCAATGTATCGGGATTTGAACATACCTGCCGCTTATGGACAGTTGTTTTGGAGATATCTGTTTTGATGGCGCAGTTCCCTTCAAAAGAAGTGGCCCAGCTTTCTTACGATTACAGAACATTGGGATTGGGTTTTGCCAATCTTGGTTCTATGTTAATGGTAAGCGGTATTGCTTATGATAGTGAAGAGGCAAGAGGCATTGCAGGTGCCATCACCGCTATCATGACCGGGGTATCTTATAAAACATCTGCAGAGCTTGCCAGCTTTTTGGGAGCATTTGATAAGTACGAAGAAAACAAAAAACATATGTTACGTGTAATGCGTAACCACCGTGCTGCTGCTTACGATGCAACAGATGCTTACGAAGGCATTGAAATAAAACCACAAGGTATCAATGCAAAATATTGTCCTGATTATTTACTGAAAGCTGCTACCAAGGCATGGGATGATGCTGTGCAGATGGGAGAGAAATACGGCTACCGCAATGCACAAACAACCGTAATTGCACCAACAGGTACCATCGGCCTGGTAATGGATTGTGATACAACAGGTGTTGAACCTGATTTTGCTTTAGTGAAATTTAAAAAATTAAGTGGCGGTGGTTATTTTAAAATCATTAACCAAAGTGTGCCACAGGCATTGCGTAATTTAAAATACAGCGAAAGAGAAATAGAAGAGATTGTTTGCTATGCAAAAGGACATGCATCTCTTGATAGATCTCCTTTCATTAATACAAAAACATTAATAGAGAAAGGTTTTACACAGGAAGATATTGATAAATTAAATGGAGTATTGGGTGCAGCTTTCGAGATCGGCTTTGTTTTCAATCAATATACTTTGGGTGAAGCCTGCCTGGAACGACTTGGATTTAAACCCGAGCAATACCAGGATTTTAGCTGGAACCTGTTGGAAGCTTTAGGATTTAGCGATGAAGAAATTGATGCAGCTAATATTTACATCTGTGGTACCATGACGGTTGAAGGCGCTCCTTATTTAAAAGATGAACATTTATCTGTTTTTGATTGCGCCAATAAATGCGGACAGATCGGTGAGCGTTTCATTCATGCACACGGGCATATCCGTATGATGGGTGCAGCACAGCCTTTCTTAAGCGGTGCCATCTCAAAAACCATCAACCTGCCTAATGAAGCCACACAGGATGAAATTGCAGACTCGTACAGGTTGAGCTGGGAGTTGGGTTTAAAAGCCTGTGCATTGTATCGTGATGGTTCTAAATTATCTCAACCATTAAGCAATAAGAGCGATAAGAAAAAGAAACTGGATGCAGTGATCAGTGAGGAGAATGCAGCAGCATTGGCCGCAGATATTTCTACCATGGTGGATATGGGCAAACTTACCATTGATGACCTGCTGGATGAAATGAACAAACGTGTGCAGAATAGTGCAGATACCACATTAAAGCGTCAACTGGCGATGATCGTTGAAAGGCGTGCATTACCAGCCAAGCGCAGGGGCTTTACACAAAAAGCAAAGATAAACGGACAGGCATTGTTCCTACGTACCGGCGAATACAATGACGGAACCTTAGGAGAGATATTTATTGATATGGCCAAGGAAGGTGCTACCATGCGTAGTATGCTCAACTGTTTTGCCATTGCTATTTCTATCGGACTACAATATGGTGTTCCTTTGGAAGAGTATGTTGAGAAATTTGTTTTCACACGCTTTGAGCCAAGCGGAATGGTTGATCACCCCAATATTAAGAGCGCAACATCTATCATAGATTTCATCTTCCGCTCACTGGCCTACGAGTATTTGGGCAGGAATGACCTGGTTCATGTACTGGATGCACCTGAAGTACAAAACCTCGGTAATGCAGAATGGGATCAGAATACACCAACAATTGGCGACCGTAAACCGGAACTAAGCGAAGTGCGGGTGATGGGAGGAGTAGCGAATGGAACAGCGCAGCCAGTAAAAGCACAACACCGCACTGCACATAAAAAAACAGAAGGCGGAATGGATGCTGTAAATGCAGCGGCAAAAAGCATGCAGAGCGATGCGCCTGCCTGTAATACCTGCGGACATATAACAGTACGCAGCGGCACCTGTTACAAGTGTTTGAATTGTGGGAACAGCATGGGCTGCAGTTAATTTGGTTTGAATAAGCACGAACATAAGAATTGGCGCCACTCAATTGAGTGGCGTTTTTTTATTGTCATTTCGACGAAGGAGAAATCTGCCGATTAAAGTTGTAAAGATGATGTTACAATCATTTGTTCAATGTTCATCATCGTTGTGAACTTGTTCAGTTCTTTTTTTCTTTTACTAAAAGAAAAAAAGAATCTCACTTGTAACATATACCAATGAGCGGCATTACAGACCCTTTTATTTCTTCTTCACAAAATCCCTCAAATAGCTGCAACTGCTAAAAGCCTGTTTGTAAAAAGCGGTGTTGCCATAATCCTTTACAAACTGCGGAAAATATTTATTCTGCTTAAATTGTATAAAGTACAGATCCTCATCAGTACTCATCTTATCATAGTTGGTTGTATAATCATCATATTGCGGTCGGCGTATTTGCTTCTGTGCACATTTGGCCATCATGAATAGGCAACGGGCTTTAAAGTTTTTATCGTTGCTGGCTTTCATTGCTTTTTCAAAATAGTCATGGGCTTTAAAAACACCGTAGTATTCTTTTTGAAAACCAGTTGCATTCTTAGGAATATAATAACCATCACTGCCACTGCGGTAATACTGAACCAGTTCCCAGGTATGCCCGTAATAACTCATATTGTACATACCTAACGCAATCTTATAATATGCTTTGGCAGCGAGGGAAGGTTGTTTGGCCTGCTGTTCTAGCCTCAGCATTTCCTGTGCAAAAGCAAGTTTGGTTATGCTGAAATTATTTTCTGCTGCAAACTGTTCTTCACGATCGTATAAAATATCAATGAATGGATTTTTATTGATGGTTTTTTTATCTGCTGATCTTTTAAACCAGGCTATAGCATTGCTGTAACCATATTCTCTTAAATAAGAAGTGCCGGCAAAATCTATCACCTCTTTTTTGGTAACTGAGTTATGGTTAAAAAGATAGATTTCAAATTTGTTTGGTTGCTTACTGTCGAGTAAGGCATACAGTTTTTCTACATCATTGCTTATCAGCTTGTCTCTCAAAAACTCAATACCGTTCATGCCGCCATAATAATCCCGTTGTCCTTTCATGATCCAATCTGCAGCGCCAATGCTTAAAGTTTCTTTAGCCAGGTCGCCCTGCTCATGGTAACGCTTTGCAAGGACCTCACTCATAAGGTTGCGGTAAATATTACGCCATTGATGTACCTGCCAAAAATCTACTTCCACAGGTCTTTCTGCTTTCACTCTTTCTTCCAGCCATTTTAATGAAGGCAGTAACTGTTCTTCAAAAGCAGCATCAATTTTATCCTTTTCGTTAATGGTGACCAGTAAATTGGTCAGGGCCCATTGATCCTTTACTTTTTGAGTAAGTCGCATTTTATCAGCAGCAACTAAATATTTTTTGGCAGTTGTATAATCCTTGATCATGTAAGATGCATAGGCTGCTGAAGTTTCAAGCAGCCCCGCATTTTTTACTGCCGATGATCCTGCTGCTTCATGTAAAAAAGATGCAAATGCTTTTACTTCTTTGCCCGCATCAGTAATGATACTGTCTCTATCTGCGTTGGTCCAGGTAAAATAAAATGCCTTACCGCCTTGTACATTTTGTAAAATCGGTGTAAGGTATTTTTCTTCAAGCTTGTTGATCTCTCTTACCACAAGCACTTCCAGGTGTTCGCTCCCCGGATCTAGTCGGAATATCTCTTGCAGGTTATGCAGGTCGTTGTTGGTACTGCCTAATGTGAACAGGGTAATGATGTCAGCTTTTTCTTTATCATTCTTACCCATGGCAATGTATTCCGCTTTTGCGGCTTCTGAATTTACACTCCATTTAAAGCCAAGGTAATTTGAAACCCTCTTTACATTTGATGCTGCAAAAACTTTACTGAATAAATAAGCCGCTTCTTTTTGTTGCCCGCTACGAAATAAAGCCCCTGCTTTTAATGCAAGGCTCAATGGCTGTAATACACTGCTAGCTGTGTTTTTAGTAACAAACTCATCGTACCAGTTTATTACATCGGTATATCTTCCGCTGTAATGCGCAAGCCTCAAAAACTGGTAAATGTATTTTAATTTAAAAATATCTTTTTTTGCCGCTCCATATAATTGCTGTCCATTTTTTATAAGCTTTGCCATTTTAATGCTGTCTCTTGCAGGTGTATTCCAATCGCCCTCGCCGCCAATTACATTTGGCTCCACTTGTTTTGCATACAAAATATAACCCAGCGCCTCTGTATCTTTTGAGCGGATAAAATAATCCGTCATGCTGTTTTGCTTTACCGAGTCGGGTATTTTTAAGGGCTGATTTTTTTCAATATGGTAATAGAGGTTATTGAGGTCCTTCAATGCAAATTTGTTTACCAGTTTTTTTGCATCAGCATTTTTTACAGCAACTCCGCAATAGGCGGCCCATTCTTCAGCAAGCAGATCGGTTACAGACGCAGGCTCATCTGCATCGTACAAAAAATTATAACCCGTATAATAAAACGGGCGGTAGCCATTTACCTCCGGAAGATTTTGATGAAAGAAGGAAGTATAATAATCATAAGGGTCTGCTTCGGGGCCACATCCAATTATATTTTGAGGAAAAGAAACAATGGTCGTGCTAATGCAGGCTGTTATAAATGCTTTCCAGTTCATGCGTTGGGTATTTGCTTAAAATTAGGGAATCAAGATGGTAGAGTGATACCCGCAGCCGGGTATTTTTTAACTGACTGCTGATCTCATTTGCAGTAGAAAGTATTTCCTGCAGGTTACTTTGTTCATCCCTGATCAGGTCACCTTTTTTCAGATCATATCCTGCCAGCAAAGTATCTTTTAAAATATCATAGCGATTGCCTGATCTTTTGCAGAATGAATTGCTGAAAGCCGCCGCAGGCAGGTTTTGAACCAGGCCGGTATAAATATTATTCCTGTAAAGTACTTTCCAGTCAAAAAGTGGAAGTGCAATATCTAAAGGCAATGGGTAACTCGAAAGATTACCGGTGTATTTTTTCAATTCGGCTGTTTCAAGGATAGAGTTCCTGGTGGCCGGGTCCTTTAGGTTACCCATATTGTAACACATCAGCAGGCCCCTGTCAACGGGCGGCACGCCGGTCTTGGATATATATTTTATTTGATGGAGGCGTATGGTGCAAGACAGTTTGTAGTTTGTGGTTTGTAGTTTGAGGTTGTTGAGTAGCTGGAAGTATTTTTCCCTCGTAGCTGCAGTCCAGTCGCAATCGATCTGTATTTCGAGAATGCTGTCAAAACCATTTGCTTGTTTAATTTCAAGAATGAGGTTGTAAATATTTTTGGCTAATCTATTGATCTGTAATGAATCAATTTTCTGAATGCATTCATTGGTAATAAATATTGTTGGAATAATCGTATTGCCCCCTTGCAGCTCATCCCTTGCTACTACTTGCAGCTTTGCCACCGGCACTGGAGCTTTGGTCAGCTCATCCCAATCCACATCAAAAAATTTAAGGTAAATGGTTTTTACTTGCAGTGAATCCAATCGCTGCTTTTCAAAATCAGTAAGGTTTAAAACAGATTTCCAGTAGTAAAAAGATCGTTCTATTTCTCTATCCTGTTTTTTTTCATTGCAGGAGAATAGGGGAAGCAGCAAAACTATTATTAACAACCGGTAATTAAAATAATGAGGAGAGTTTAAAAAAAACATACGCTCAAAAATAGGCGATTTTTATTGCCCCAGCCAATCCTTAAAACCATTTACCCTTTCCCGGCTCACAACAGTTTCAGAATTTGTTGCAGGGTTAATTTCCAGTTTTAACCTGCCACCAAGCCAGGTATGCACTTTTTTTATGGCATCAATATTTACCAGTAAATGCCGGTTGATCCGGTAAAATCTATTGGGTTGCAATTGTTCTTCCAGTTGCGAAAGATTGCTTTCGAGCAAATGTTTGGTGTTGTTAAAATCTACAGCATAACAAAGTTTGCCATCTGCATAACAGAAAGCAGTGGCTTCTGTTTTTATATAACTGAGTTGCTGTCCACGCTTTACCAGTAAACGTTCTTTGTACTTTGCCGTATTGATATCCTGTACCAGTTTCATTAATTTATCAGAGAAGTCATTGTTTTTTTTGTGATATAGCTCCTGGTATTTTTCAACAGCGCGGCTAAGTTCATTGGGGTCAACAGGCTTTAATAAATAGTCGATGCTGTTTACTTTAAACGCCTTTAGAGTGTATTGATCAAATGCAGTTGTAAAAATTACAGGAGTTTTTACCTGTACCTGCGAAAAGATATCAAAACTTAAACCATCGGCAAGCTGGATATCCATAAAAATAAGATCGGCACAGTGGCTGCCTGCCTGAAAATAATGTACTGCTGATGCTACGCTGTCGAGCCGCTTAACGATCTCGATTTCATCGTTGATCGATTGTAGCAACCTGCTCAGCTGGTTAGCTGCCGGTGTTTCATCTTCTATGATTATTACCTTCATCTTAATTTAAATGAGTGGAATTGAAACAGTAAAATTTTCGCCGCTTTCATCCACTTTCACTTCATCGTTACCTAACATTTTATAGCGGTTACGTATGTTTTCCAATCCAATACCTGTTGATTCTATCAATTGGCTTTTTACCTGCAGGTTATTGCTTACTACCAGGTGACCGTTTTCGGCAAAGACTTTTATTTGTAAAGGATTGGCCGATGAAACAATATTGTGTTTTATGGCATTTTCCATCAGCAATTGCAGCGATAAAGGAACGATCCTTTGCTTAAGTTTTTCATCAGGCACATCAATATCAATATCGAGGTTGTTACCAAATCTCGTCTTTAATAAAAAGCCATAAGCCTTTAATACATCGAGTTCGTCTTGTAAAGGAATTGTTTTTTCATCCTGTACTTCCAGTATATGACGATATACTTTTGAGAGCTGCTGCACAAATTCAATGGCCTGTTTGGGATCATCCGGAATAAGGGCAGTAAGTGTGTTGAGGTTATTAAAAAGAAAGTGTGGATTTACCTGGGTTCTCAATGCATCCAGCTGTGCTTTTAAATTTTCTCTTTTCAGTGTTTCTTTTTCTTCTACCGATTTTTTAAGCTCATTCATAAAGTAGATACTTTCATAAATAGCAATGATCATGATGGTGCAGAAAATAGCAGCGGCATTGGAAGTAATGAGCACATCAATATTAAATTGACCCCCATTATCTTTTTTAAAATACAGATCATTTACGATCCAGCCCAGGAGGTTGTCGCCGACAATGGTAAATAAAAGCATGCTAACAGACTGGTGCATCAACCGCTTGCGTACATCCTGGAAATGTGGATATTTCCCCCGGCTCCAGATCATGATCAACCTGTCCCCGAACCATAAAAGGATAACGGTGAATAGGGTGGTAAAATACCTGTCAATACTAAAATAAGGTTCCCGGTGAAACCGGCAACCCATAAAAACTATAGGAACCACAAAGCTTAATACAGGAATGGTAAAGAGCATAAGAGGCCCGTCATTAAATCCTATTTTGCAGTTACGTCTCCTCATGAAGTAAAGATATAAAACGCCTGGAGTAATGGCCAGTAATTATTTACCGTTCCGGCTGTTGTAAGCGTCTACTGCGTGTTTTAATTGTGCGATATCCTGTTGTGCAGCTTTTGCTTTTTCAATTGCAGGGGCATATCCCTGGAAGCTTTCGGTAATAATGGCATTCAGGTTTTTCTTTGAAACCAGTTTCAGCTGCTGGTTCTTGCTTTCGTAAATAAAGTAATCGCCTGGCTTACCATCGGTACCACTAAGAAATAATACATCGTTCCCGATACGGGTTGGTTTGGAAGAAGCGTTGCTGGATTTTTGCAGAAAGGTTAATTCGCCATTACAAACCACTTTAAAAAAATCTCCTTTTATACAATTATAATATACAGCCTCAATCTCTACGGCCATAATATCTGCACCATCGTATTTTTTTTCTTTACCGTTAACCAATAGTACCACCGAGGCATCTTTGCGGATATTGTCTTTAATAAAACCGCTTAGCGTTGTATTGTCGGCCAAAACAACTTTTCCTTTGCTGAACCCTTTAGGGGCCTCAGTTTGGGCATTGGTTTGTAAAAAGAGCAGGCTCAATGCAACGCCTGATAAAAGTTTTAAGATCTTCATGACTGTAGTTTTTAGATTTAGTAATTATGTTGATTGTAAAAGTTCAGTATCCAATAGTACCACAGAAGCCGGGTAACCACAATCAAAAAGGAGTGAGCTGCAGTAAAAGAGGAGTGAATTGTAAAAAAACTGCATAACGCTATTGCTGCCCGGGAATAATTTGGAGTAACTGCTAATTTTTATCGTTTTGATATCCCGAACAGCGTATCCTTTATCTTTGTTTTATGACGTCACAGTTTTTTACTTACGATAAGAAAAAAGTAATACAGGCATTGCGGTATCATTTTATTACCCGCCGCGAAATTAAAATAATGATGATATTGGTAAATGTATTTGCCATCGTATCGGCCGGGTTGTTCTTTTTTAAAAAAATATCTCCTTTTGCTTTTTTAATAAGCTCCCTTTTATGGTTTTCATTAATGATACTGTTTTGGTTTGCGATGCCATATATGGTGTACCGGAAAGCAGAAACATTTAAAGACCGCTTTAAAGCAATACTGGCAGATGATGTTTTCCGGATAGAGAATGAAAGAGGTGGCAGAAGCTGGAATTGGAGCGACTTCAGTACCTGGATAGAAAGTCCACATTTTTATCACCTGTATTTTAACAGCCGCTCATTTTTTATTGTGCCTAAAGATGCTTTTGAAGGAGATGATGTGCATGAAGCCAGGAGAATATTGAGAGCTAAGATCGTTAAATCGTGAGTGGTGAGACGTGAGACATGAGACGTGAGTTGGCAAGAGTTTGCAGAGTGCAATACTCACGACTCATTACTGACGACTCACGACTACAGTTTCTTCTCCATTATATAATGTGCAATCGTTACCTCGGTAAATTTATCGCCAACTACTTTATATCCGAGTTTTTCGTAAAATCCTACTGCTGTTTCCCTGGCATGCATGATCAATTTTTTGTATCCCTTGTCCTTGGATATCAGCTCGGCGAAATTCATCATGCTGGCACCAATACCTTTGCCCTGCAGGTTATTTTGTACAGCCATTTGCCTTAACCGCAGGCAATCCTTTTCAACCTTTGTAAGCATGCAGCAGGCCAGCATATCTTCATCATCAAATGCAGCAATTAAAATGTCTTCTTTTTCTTTTTCCAACTCATCGGGTGTAAATTTTAACCCCAATGGCTGACGCAGAATATCATTGCGAAGCTTAACCATTTGTTGGTATTCCCTGGTGCCGTGGTCTATTTGTTTTAAGGCCATAACAGAAATATTTTGTGATTAAGTTAAAGGTTTTAAGAGGGTTGGGGTTAACAATATACAATTTTTTTTTGGTTGACATCTATATAAAAAAACTGATATTGATTATGCTTCCGTATATTTTAATGCATAATTCACTAATAAGAAAATATCAAGGTTCATTTTATTGCCGGTAAACAGGTATTTATCAAACAATATCTATTTCTTTGTAATTACCTCAAAATGTATATTTTTGCAACCAATACAAACTAAATTTAATTATCATGTCAGACATTGCAACAAGAGTAAAG
>JAYUYX010000165.1:0-24740 GCA_043752205.1 Chitinophagaceae bacterium | reverse complement strand
ACAACAACGAAGCATTGATGAAGCCCTAAAGGTTTTTACAGAATATAAAAGGTCGATGCCCGCCATTTATAAAAATGGGGATCATGATTATAAGAATTTATTAAAGCGGGATGATATAGATGCAGTGGTAATATGCACTCCGTGGGAATGGCACAGTATACAGGCAATTGATGCCATGAATGCAGGAAAAATTGTGGGGGCAGAAGTTTGTGGTGCGGTAAGATTACAGGAGTGTTGGGATGTGGTGAACACTTCTGAAAAAACAAAGATACCCGTGATGATGATGGAAAATGTATGTTACCGCAGGGATGTGATGGCGGTATTGAATATGGTGAGGAAGGGCATGTTTGGCGAATTGTTACACGGGCAAGGTGGTTACGAGCATGATCTACGTGGTGTACTTTTTAATGATGGCAAAACTGCTTACAACAGCGGCGTAGAATTTGGCAAAAATGCATACAGTGAAGCCCAATGGCGTACTGAGCATAATTTAAAACGCAATGGGGAATTGTATCCCACACATGGCCTGGGACCTGTTGCAGTAATGATGGATATCAACCGGGGCAACCGCATGACGAAGCTTTCATCCATTGCTTCAAAAGCCAAAGGCCTGCATAAATATATTGTAGAGCATCTTAAAGGTGGGCCAAACCATCCCAATGCCAAATTGAATTTTAAATGTGGCGATATTGTAAATACACAAATTCAATGCAGCAATGGTGAAACCATTTTGTTAACGCATGATGTATCTTCTCCACGGCCATATAACCTGGGCTTCAGGGTGCAGGGCACAGAAGGCTTGTGGCAGGATTATGGATCTGGGGGAAATAAACAGGGCTTTATCTATTTTCAAAAAGAAATGAAGCACAATCATAAATGGGATAATACGGAGAAATGGTTGACTGATCATGATCATCCCCTTTGGAAAAAATATGGTTCCGTTGCAGAAGGCGCAGGACATGGCGGCATGGATTTTTTTGTTGATCACGCATTTATTGAATGTATAAAACGAGGCACCCCCTTCCCATTGGATGTGTATGATTATGCAAGTTGGTATGCTATAACGCCACTCAGTGAAAAAAGTATAATAGAAGGTGGCCAGGTGCAGGATATTCCTGATTTTACAAGAGGAAAATTTAAGACACGAAAACCGATATTTTGTTTTGGAGATGATTATTAACCCCCTCCGCCCCCTAAAGGGGAAACTTGGGAGCGTTAATGAATAAAGGGTCAAATGTATGGGAACAATTTCAACATCAAGGACTAAATTAATAACACAGAATCTACCAGTCAATCTCCTCCGTTTCCTCCCCCTTCGGGGGAGATAGAGGGGGCTAAAAATAAAAAATATGAACCGTAGAAAATTTGTAGGCCTTTCAGCTTTAACTACAACATTGCTTGCCGCAAAGAGATCCGTTGCCGGCAATTTTGACCAGTTAGTTAAACCAATTGTTATTTCAACCTGGGATAGCGGCATGTCTGTTAATGCAGCAGCCTGGAAGACATTATCTGCAAAAGGAACTGCATTGGATGCCGTGGAAGCCGGCGCCATGCATATTGAAGACAAAATAGATTGTTGTGTTGGATTGGGGGGCTACCCCGACAGGGATGGCATTGTTACCTTAGACAGCTGCATTATGGATCATAAATCCAATTGCGGTGCCGTGGCGGGTTTGGAAAGAATAAAACACCCGGTATCTGTTGCCCGGAAAATTATGGAAAAAACACCGCATGTAATATTGGTTGGAGCGGGCGCACAACAATTTGCTGTAGAGAATGGATTCCCGTTGGAAAGTGGAAAGTTATCTGAATCGGCAACCAAAGCTTATGCAGAGTGGCTGAAGAAAAGTGAATACAAACCGGTGATCAATATTGAGAACCTGCCTGCCGGACAGGCAGGCAAAAAACAGAACGGCCCCTTTGCACCAAACTTTTTTGAAGATGGTACGCTTAATCATGATACGATGGGATTGATAGCCCTGGATATGAGCGGCAATTTATCGGGTGCAGTTACTACCAGCGGCATGGCCTTTAAATTACATGGCCGTGTAGGCGACTCTCCCATTATTGGTGCAGGTTTATTTGTAGATAATGAATTTGGTGCTGCAACCAGCAGTGGCACCGGAGAAGAAGTGATCCGCATCTGCGGCACACACTTAGTTGTTGAATTTATGCGGCAAGGCTATTCACCCGAAATGGCCTGTAAAAAAGCAGTGCAAAGAATTGTGAACAGGAATAAAATAAAAGCAAAGAGCTTACAGGTTGGTTTTTTAGCTATGAATAAAAAAGGACAGTATGGGGCATATGCCATACAGAAAGGATTTGTGTTTTCGGTAAAAAGTAATAACGAGAATAAAATACATTCAGCAAAGTATCTTATCTGATAATTCTCAATAAACAATGTTCGATATTTAAATGTACAATGTAGGGCTCAAGAAATTTAGGGTTACATGTTGAATATTGAGCGTTGAAAATTGAATATTGAATATTTTTTTATGCATTTAAAACTCGAAGTAATAGGATTCAATATTGAAAGCTGCATTCTTGCACAGGCTGCAGGCGCACATCGTATTGAATTGTGCGATAACCCCGGCGAAGGCGGCACTACCCCATCCTATGGATTTATAGAAACTGCCCGGGAAAAACTACAGATCGAACTTTATCCCATCATCCGTCCCCGTGGCGGAGATTTTTTATACAGCGATGCTGAATTTGAAGTGATGAAAGAAGACGTTGAGGTTTGTAAGGAACTGGGTTGTGATGGTGTGGTGATCGGTATGCTGAATGCAGATGGAACTGTAGATAAAGATAGATGCAGGCAATTGGTGAAGCTTGCGTATCCTATGGGCGTTACATTTCATCGGGCATTTGACAGGGTGAATGATGCTGCAAAAGCTTTGGAAGATATTATTGAGATAGGTTGTGAGCGTATCCTCACATCTGGCTTATACCCCACTGCTTTGGAGGGCATTGATACCATTGCAGCGTTAATTAAACAGGCAGATGAAAGGATCATTATTATGCCCGGAAGCGGCGTTCGTTCTGATAATATCATTGAGCTTGCAAAAAAAACAAGTGCAGTTGAATTTCATACCTCTGCAAGAATGAATATTAAAAGCAACATGAACTTTACCAATAAAACAATGAAAGAAAGTTTGCAATCGGTTTCAGTTGATGAAGAAGAAATAAAAAACATCATTGCCAACTTAAAAAGTTTGTAAGATGAAGAACGTACCAATCCTCCTAATCCTTTTAATCCATCTAATCCCCGTTCAGACAAATGCCCAAAACATTTCCATAGAATTAAATAAAAACTGGCAATTCAAAAATCAAAAAGAAAGCAAGTGGTATAAGGCAACAGTGCCGGGCACTGTACACACCGACCTGCTGGCAAATAAACTCATACCTGATCCTTTTTACAGGGACAATGAAAGCAAACTGCAATGGATTGATAAAGCAGATTGGGAATACAAGACTGTGTTTAATATTGATGCCAGTACATTTTCAAAAAAAAATATTGAACTTGTTTTTGATGGGCTTGACACTTATGCTGATGTCTTCCTGAATGGTAAATTAATTTTACAGGCCGATAATATGTTCAGGGGCTGGACTGTGGATGTAAAGCCATTCCTAAAAAGAACAAACAACCAACTGTGGATCAAATTTGCATCTGCACAAAATAAAGTGGACAGCATTGCAAAATCAAGACTGCCATTGATTTTACCGGATAATAACAGAGTCTATGTTCGTAAAGCGCAGTTCCAGTTTGGCTGGGATTGGGGGCCGAAGTTTGTTGGATGTGGGATATGGAGAAAAGTTTACCTGAAAGTAGCTGATGTGAAAAGATCAAGAGCTATAAATTACGATCACAATATTATCGTAAAACTCATTCAACAAAAAGATTCCATCGGCACTTCATTCAATTTTGAAAAGGATGGAAAACCAATTTATGCCAAAGGCGCCAACTGGATACCGGCAGATGTCTTTTTACCAAGACTAACAAAAGCCGATTATCGTAAAATGCTGCTGAGCGCCAAAGATGCAAATATGAATATGCTTCGTGTCTGGGGAGGCGGTGTATATGAAGCAGATGAATTCTATGATCTCTGTGATTCACTCGGCATAATGGTGTGGCAGGATTTTATGTTTGCCGGTGGCATGTATCCCGGAGATGATGCATTTATGAATAATGTACGGGAAGAAGTAAAATATCAAATACAAAGATTGAAAGAACACCCTTGTATTGTTTTGTGGTGCGGCAATAACGAAGTGGAAGAAGCCTGGAAGAACTGGGGCTGGCAGAACCAATTTAATTTGCATGGAGCGGATTCTGCAAAGGTTTGGAACGATTATAAGCGCCTCTTCCAGGATAGCTTACAAAAATGGGTGGATGAATTTGATGGTACAAGGCCTTATGTTTCTACTTCGCCAAAGAATGGCTCGGGCCGCAAAGAAAGTTTTACCGAAGGCGACAGTCATTACTGGGGTGTTTGGTGGGGATTGGAAGACTGGGAAGTATTTGAAAATAAGACCGGCAGATTTGTAAGTGAGTATGGCATGCAGTCGATGCCCAACTGGAACACAATAAAAAGTTTTACAGATTCATCAGACAGGTATTTGTATTCGCCGGTCATCAAGGCACACCAAAAAGCAACTGATGGTTTTAAAAAACTAAATCATTATTTAACCCGTTATTTTATCGACTCTGTAAGGCTTAGTAAACTTTCGCTGGAAGATTATACTTATCTATCTCAGTGCATGCAATATTATATTTTAAAGAACAGCATTGCAGTGCATCGCAGTAAATACCCGGCAAATATGGGCACTTTATTATGGCAGTTGAATGATTGCTGGCCAGTTACCAGCTGGAGCATTACCGATTACAGCAGGCAGCTAAAAGCAGCGTGGTATGCGGTTAAGGAAGCATACCGGGATGATGTATTGCCGGTAAAGGATGCTCTTTATCCAAAGAATATGAGAAAATTGCAAAAGCCGTCATTTACAATCACCGCAACAGGCAACAATATTTCTATCACTTCAAATGTTACTGCAAAATATGTGTATATATCATCAGCAAAAGATGAATTAACGCTTTCAGATAATTATTTTGATCTTGAAGCATACCAGCAAAAAATTATTACTTTAAAAAATGATAACCCATTTTCAATAAGTGATTTTAAAATAAAATCACTCTACGATATTTTAAATGCTCAGTAAAGTGATATTGCTGACGTTCCCCGTCATGGCGAGGAGGAACGACGAAGCCATCCGCCGGGGATAGCGGGGAACTTGTTCATCATTAGTAACTTTAATCGGCGGATTGCGTCACTGCGTTCGCAATGACGGGTAACTTCAGCTTCAAATCTAAACTCAACCTTATGGAATACGGTGGCTGTGTTTATATCATGACCAATTTTCAGCATACAGTTCTATATATCGGCGTAACATCTAATCTACCTCAACGGATATTTCAACATAAAAACAAAGAATTCAAAAACAGTTTTACTTCAAGATACAACTGTGATATATTAGTTTGGTATGAAAGTTTTAGTAGGATCGAAGATGCCATTGCAAGGGAAAAGCAATTAAAAGCGGGTAACAGGAAGAAGAAAGAGGTTCTGATTCATGAAATAAATCCGCATTGGAAGGATTTGTGGGAAGAGGTAAAAACGTGGTAAGTTTTGACTTTGTATCTTTAATCGGCAGATTGCTTCACTGCGCCTGCCTGCCGGCAGGCAGGTTCGCAATGACGAAAATCTTCAACTTTAACCCATTATTCAGCATTTATGAAATTCATACTTACTATTACTTTTCAGATCTTTTCTTTCGCAGCTTTTTCCCAGACAGCCGAAAACATAATCATCATCACAACCGATGGACTTCGCTGGCAGGAGGTTTTTAGTGGGATGGACAGTGCAATAGCCAACAACAAAAAATTCAACCAGGATGACAGCGCAGCCATTTTCAAAAAATACTGGGCTGCTGATGCCATTGAAAGAAGAAAAAAATTGATGCCTTTTACCTGGAACATCATTGAAAAGAATGGCCAATTGTATGGCAACAGGAACCTGGGTAACAAGATAGATAATGCAAATCCTTACTGGTTCTCCTACCCTGGCTATAGTGAAATATTTACCGGGTACGCCGATACTTTGATCAACAGGAATGATTATCCACCCAACCCAAACAGCACAGTGCTGGAATTTTTTAATCGCTTACCAAAGTATAAGAATAAAATAGCCGCCTTTGGTGCATGGGATGCATTTGACAGGATATTGAATGAAGGAAAAACAAAAATTCCTGTTTACTCCGCTTTTGATAAGTTTGGAGGAGCAAACCCCAACTCAACTGAAAAAATAATCAATGCCCTTTCTAAAGATTCATACAAACCTTTTGGAGAAGCCGAATGCCTGGATGTATTTACACATTACGCTGCCATGAATTACTTGCAAACCAAAAAACCAAAGCTGTTATATATCTCTTATGGCGAAACGGATGAATGGGCGCACAGCGGGCAATACAGGGATTACCTGAATGCAGCCGCAATGGTTGATAAATGGATACAGGATATCTGGAACTATATTCAATCAGATCCGTTTTACAAAAATACAACAGCCATTTTAATTACTACTGATCATGGCCGCGGTGATATTAAAAAAGAGGAATGGACAAGCCATAATAATAAGATACAGGATAGCTACCAGATATGGATGGCCGCTATGGGACCGGGCATAAAAATTAAAGGCGAGGTAAAAGCTACGCAGCAATTATATCAAAAACAGTTTGCCCAAACAATAGCAGCCATACTTGGCTTAACATTTAAAGCTGAGCATCCGGTTGCAGAAAAAATTGAACTCAATAAAGATTAGAAAATCCTAAACTGCCACTACAAGCAAATGCATGCATTAAAATTCTGTCAGCCTGAGCCTGTCGAAGGCGGTTTATCGTAACATTCCGGGTTCGACAAGCTCACCCTGACAGTTTTTTAATAAAAAACTGGAACTGTTGCAATAATGTAATTTGATTACCTGCCCTTACAAAATTATGACCTTCATATAAGGCACCGTAATAAATATCATCATTGATATGGTCGGTTAAAAAGCGCAATGCCTGCATATAGATCATAAACTCACCTGCATAATGAAAATATTTTTTTTCACCTGCAGTAAGTTCATCTCCCATTACCGATAAATAGCCACTCACAATGGCTTCATAGAATGTTGCACGAACGACAATTTTCGAAAAGTCTTTTTCTTCCTCACTCACCGGGCATAAATATGTACGCATCATATCTCCTACATCACTTATGAAATAGCCGGGCATCACTGTATCAAGGTCTATAACACAAATGCCCCCTTCCTGGGTATCAAACAATATATTACTGATCTTAGTATCGTGGTGAGTAACCCTGGTTATCCATTCAGCTTTACAAATTTCGTATTTATCAACAATGTTTTTATTTTCCCTGATAACAGCAATCAACTTTTTCGACTGCTCAATCCTTTCTATGTTACCAGATACAATGGCCTGCTGAAATTGAAAATAGCGAAGTGATAAATTATGAAAGTCTGGCAATGTTATTTGTAATGCTGAAGCATCAAAGCCTGATAAATATTTTGTAAACCGGGCAAATTGTTTGGCTGCTTCGTAAGCCTGTTCAGGCTTTTCAACCACATCAACCGTGTGGGAATTTGCTATAAAGGGAAACATCCTGTAGTATCCGTCCGCCGTTTTTAATAACTCCTTTCCGTCAATCGTTACGCAGGGAGTTGCAAATAAATAAGATGGGAAAATTTTTTCCAGGTAATCAGCAATAAGTCTGATATTATGAGCTATATCTTCGGGTTGTTTAAATATATTAAGGTTTATCTTTTGAAGAATATATTTTTGGGTTCCATTTTTATTTTCAACAACCCAGGTTGAATTGATCAACCCACTACCAAAAGGCTGAACAATAAAATCTTCCGCAGCTAATCCATATTGAAATAAAATTTCCTTCATATCCGCTAAATTCGTGTAATTCGCCTAATTCGTGAAACTTGTATAAAACGTGAAACTAAGAGAAGAAATATTAAAAGAACATTCTAAAACTCAATGCACAAAAATTGTGAACTGGGTTGGAGATGATCAACAAAGGTTTGATGAACTTTTTAAGCTGTTCCTCCATGATGAATATCGTGTTGTACAAAGAGCTGGCTGGCCGCTCAGTTATTGCGTCATCGCCAATCCAGGGTTGATCAATAAACACTGGAAGGCACTCATCAGCAACCTGCAAAGACCTAACCTGCATAATGCTGTAAAGCGAAACAGTATAAGGTTGATGGAGGATATTGAAATACCTTCAAAATATCATGGCGCTGTAATGAATATTTGTTTTAAATTTTTGGAATCGCCAACAGAAGCGCTTGCAGTTAAGGTATTTTCCATGTCTGTATTGGGCACCCTGGCAAAAAAATATCGGGAAATAAAAACGGAGTTAAAATTAATGATAGAAGACCAACTGCCACACCAGACTGCGGGCTTTAAAAGCAGGGGAAAAAAAATATTAAAAATGCTGGAGAAAATTTAATAAAGCATCCTCACCTTAATAGTTCCCTTCACCTTACGCAATAGATCCAATGCATTTTTACTCAGGTTCTTGTTTACATCAAGCACCACATAACCAATAAGGTCATTGGTTTTTAAATACTGGCCAAGGATATTTATTTTATGCTTGCTCAGTTGGGTATTTATTTCTGATAATACACCGGGTACATTATGGTGAATGTGTAAGATACGGTGAGTGCCTTCCTGCGGTGGTAAAGACAGTTCCGGAATACTATGAGAGCCTGTGCTGATGCCCTTCTCCAGGTAATTGAATAATTTACCGCTTACATCATCACCAATATTATGCTGAGCCTCCTGTGTACTGCCACCAATATGGGGTGTAAGCAATACATTATTCAAACCCTGCAAAGGTGTTGAAAAAGCATCACCATTCTTTTCAGGCTCAACCGGAAAAACATCCACAGCTGCGCCGCTTACATGTTCATTGAGTAAATATTTACGGAGATCATCCAGGTCAACCACTTCTCCCCTTGCATAATTAATGAGTATACTTCCTTTTTTAAAATGCTTCAGTATATTTTTATTGATAAGGTTCTTTGTGCTTGATAATTCAGGCACATGAAGTGATACAATATCGGCTTTACTTACTACATCTTTCAGGCTCTTCCTGTCTTCCGCATTACCCAATGGCAACTTTGTTTCTGTGTCATAAAAAATCACTTTCATGCCGATGCTTTCGGCAAGCACACTAACCTGTTTACCAATATTACCGTAGCCGATTATGCCCAATGTTTTACCACGCAACTCATAACTGCCGCTTGCTTCTTTCATCCATACGCCTTCGTGAGCTGCTTTATTTTTATCTACAATTCTCCTGATGAGCATTATTGATGCACCTATTACCAGTTCGGCAACACTTCTTGTATTGCTGTAGGGCGCATTAAATACCACTACTCCATTTTCCGTGGCTGCTCCCAGGTCAACCTGGTTAACACCAATACAAAAACAACCAATCGCTTGTAATTTTGGAGCGGCATCCAGTATCTTTTTTGTTACCTGTGTTTTACTACGTATACCAAGCAGGTGTACATCTTTAATTGCAGCAATCAGCTCATCCTCACTTAATGCCCCATTTACTTTTTGTACATTTACATAACCCGATGCATGAAAATGTTTTACAGCTACATCGCTGATATTTTCCAGGAAAAGAATATTTATTTTATCTTTTGGATAACTGGTTATTTTTTTTTCAGGCATGATTTTTAGAGCGTATTTTGCACAAATATATTCTAACTATAGTTTAAAAATTTATAATGTCCTTGAACCGAAGTATATTTTCCACTATCTCAACTATTCTATTATCATTAAGCATCTATATATTTTTAAATTCTTCCTGCAAATCCCGTCCTGATAAGGTCGAAATAAAAAAGGAGAGCATAGCATTAATAAAACTGCCTACACCCATTGCTATTTCAGAAACTGAAAAGAACCGCATCAGGTTTATGAGTAAAAACTGGTACGATTCGGTTTTAAAACACCGGGGCTTTAGTGGGGGTATGATCGTTGCAAAAGATGGCAATATCATTTTTGAAGAGTACAGCGGCACCGCACATAAACCGGGCACTGATACTATTACAGCAAATTCCTCCATGCATATTGCTTCTGTTTCTAAAACTTTCACGGCTATGGCAATCTTAAAGCTTTGGCAGGAAGGTAGGCTGAACATTGAAGATGAGTACAGCAAATATTTTCCACAATTCAATTACCCTGGAGTAACCATACGCAACCTGCTCAATCACCGCAGCGGGTTACCCAATTATAATTATTTTATGGAGACCTTGGGCTGGGATAAAACTCAATATGCAAGCAACCAGGATGTTCTTAATTATTTAGTGACCCGTAAAGCAGAATTAAAAAATATTACAAACCCAGGAACCCACTTCAATTATTGCAACACCAATTATGCATTATTAGCACTGTTGATAGAAAAGGCATCGGGACTGGGTTATGCTGGCTATATGAAGAACAGTTTTTTTATTCCGCTGGGGATGAAGAATAGCTATGTGTTCACACTTGCAGATACATTAAAAGCGATCCCCAGTTATAACTGGAGAGGAGGTTTGGAACCTTACACTTTTTTAGACCAGGTTTATGGTGATAAGAATATTTTCAGCACACCTGCAGATCTTCTTCTCTGGGACAGGGCATTATCAACCAATATCATTTTTACCCCCGAAACGCTTACGCAGGCGTATGCCCCCTACAGTAATGAAAGGCCAGGCATAAGGAATTATGGCCTGGGCTGGCGCATGTATGTTTTTCCAAACGGTAAAAAGATCATTTACCATAATGGCTGGTGGCATGGCAGCAATGCAACTTTCATTCGTTTAATAAATGAAAATGCAACCATTATTATATTGGGTAATAAATTTACACGTGCTGTATATAAGGCAAAAATGCTTACCGGTATATTTGGAGATTATTATAATCCAACAGAAGATGATGAAAGTGGTTCAGCAAAAGAAGCCTTATCTATAAAAGCCCAACTGTCTACCTCTGACTCTATAATCAAACCAACCAGGGTTGAAAGTCGCTCCTCAAAAAAGAAAAAAAGATAATTCATTACCGGCTTTTGCAGGTTTTTGCACAGTATGTGCAATATTTTTAGTTAAAGATGCAGTTTTATGCATTTTTTATTATTAAATTGAGCCATAATTTTAACGAAATGCTTAAAAGAGAAAGACAGGCGTACATTGTGCATCAGGTAAACCTGCACAACAAAGTACTGTCTACTGCTTTAAGTACCGAAATAGAAGTATCAGAAGATACCATCAGAAGAGATCTGCAGGAACTGAATCAAAATGGTAAATTAATTAAAGTGCATGGTGGTGCACTATCTCATTCCTTCAGCCACACAAGCTACCCTTCCAAAAAAGTATATGCACAAAATCATAAACAAATAATTGCCGAAAAAGCCGCCCGGTTAATACAGGATGGAATGTTTGTATTAACAGGTGGAGGAACAACGATCATAGAACTGGCCAGGATTTTACCAATGTCTCTATCAGCAACTTTTATTTCGGGAAGTATACCCGCCATTGTTGAGTATATGCATCACCCAAATATTGAAGTAATAGTGATAGGTGATAAATTATCAAAAAATTCAAAAATAACCCTTGGTGCCGATGCACTTGCAAGGATAAAAACTTTAAAACCCGATCTGTGTTTTTTGGGTATTAACGCTATAGATTTACAGCACGGCATTACAGACAGTGATTGGGATGTAGTACAGTTGAAACAAACAATGATCGAATCATCGCAAAAAGTTGTTTGTCTTACCATTTCTGAAAAAATAAATACGATACAGCCAGTAAAGGTTTGTGATCTTTCAAAAATTGATATATTAATAACAGAATTACCTGCTGATGCACTGCTGCTGCAGCCATATGTTGACGCCGGGATAACAGTACTTTAAAAAATAACAGCATGAGAAAATATTTTTTTAAACAAACAAAACACGACTATATGAGAAAAATTGCAAACAGATTAATTGCTCTTCTGTTTTTCCTGATTCCATTGGCCTCCTTTGCGCAAACAAGCATTTCGGGTAGGGTTGTTAATGAAAAAGATGGTAAAGGAATAGAAGGTGCTTCGGTAATGGTAAGGGGCAGCAAGTCGGGCACCAACACCGACGCAAATGGAAACTTTACCATTTCTGCCAACAAGGGCGATGTGTTAGTGATCAGCTCTGTAAATTTTACTGCACAGCAGATAAAAATTGGTAACAATACTTCTATTGCAGTAAGAATGGTATCTACAGACGGCACCATGGAAGAAGTAGTAGTAACTGCCATGGATATAAAAAGAAATGCCAGGGAATTAGGATATTCTGTACAATCGGTAAAAGGATCTGAAGTACAGGAAACACAGCGTGAAAATTTCCTGAATGCATTGGGAGGACGGGTTGCTGGCGTAAGCATAACCCCTACAAGTGGTAATGCAGGAGCATCAACCAATATCGTTTTAAGGGGATACAATTCATTATCATTAAGCAACCAACCGCTTTTTGTTGTTGATGGAACAATTGTAGATAACTCTGTTATTGATGAAAACAGCAATGGAGGCAGCGGACTTGGCCTGGTAGAATCATCTAAAAGTGGTGGCAGACCTATCAATCAGACCACCAACAGGGGTAACGACTATACAAATCGTGTTTCTGATATGAACCCCAACGATATAGAATCAATAACAGTTTTAAAAGGACCTGAAGCAACAGCTTTATATGGCAGCCAGGCAAGTTCGGGTGCAATCATTATCACCACAAAAAAAGCAAAGCTTTCTGCAACAAAAAAAATCAAATTAGGCAATATTAACTACGATAACAGCTTTAGGGTACAATTTGTAGAACGATTACCTGAAATATTTACTGATTATGATATGGGTACCAATGGAAGGTTGGACAGCAGCTTTACCTACTTTGGTCCAAAATTACCAGCAGGTACTCAAAAAAGAGACCAGGTAAAGGATTTCTTTAAGACAGGTTTTTCTCAAACACATAATTTAACTGTTGATGTAGGTAACAAGGATATGAGTTTTAAAATCTCTGGTTCTGCATTTGACCAGTCAGGTACAATACCAGATAATAAATACACACGTTACACACTTCGGATCAGCAACATTACCCGTTATAAAAAATTATTGGAAATAATTCCCTCCTTTACATATACGCACAGCACAAATAAAAAACCGATACGTAGTAGTAATGGATACTTAACTACGCTTTTGCGCTGGCCGGTAAATGATGATATTAGTGTTCCCTATAATCCCGATGGTACAAAAAGAGAGATCTATACTGCCGGAGATGCAAATGAAGAATTGGATAATCCACTTTGGAATGTACAGAATAACAGGAGTTATGATAAGCTGAACAAGCAAGCTGCTTCGCTGGGTATTAATATATTTCCTTTAAAATGGTTAACACTGGCAGGAAGATTTGGTTATGAAACTTTTAAAAATGACGGTTGGACCTTTTATCATCCTGAAACTAATTTATTGACAAGAGCCATTCGTGGATCACAGGATAATTATTACAGAAAATATGAAGGCTATAACCATACCATAACCGCAACTGCAAAGCATAAGCTTGGAAAATTTAATGGCAGGCTGATGGTGGGTACCATGTGGCAGGATTATAAAACAAGCGCCTGGTCAGTTTTTGGTACCGGCGTAGCAGATGCTACTACCTTTAAGTTTGACCCAAAAAATATTGGCGATTCATCAATAACTACATTGGGAACCAGGAACAGGCTTTACCGTAATGATAAATTTAGCGATTTTAATTACAGGCAACAAAGGCAAATAGCTTATTTTGGTGAATTTGCAGTAAACTGGAATAATATAGTTTTTGTAAACTACACACATCGTTTTGAAGAAGGATCTACGCTGCCCAAAATGAACAGAAAAGTGAATTATCCTGCCGGTAGTGTTAGTGTAATATTTACTGATCTGATAAAACCTTTAAAGAAAAGCAATATCCTCTCTTATGGCAAACTAAGGGCTTCGCTTGCAAGTACAGCTAAAGCAAACAGCCCATATTCCAATCAATCATTTTTTCTGGCACAAACCTCCAGCGGAGGTGGATTTGGATACGATTTCAACAACGCAAATTTCCAGTTGGTACCTGAAAAACAATCTACTTACGAAGTAGGAACAGAATTAAGATTCTTTAAAAGCAGGCTGTCAATAGATGCTACTTATTATAATACACTTAATAAGGATCAGATTTTAGAATTGGTAAGAACCAGTTATGGAACGGGTTTTATTTTAAATACATTAAACCTCAGTAGCACCCGTAATGAGGGTATAGAAATTTCAACCAATTATAAAATATTTGAAAGAAAGGATCTTACGTGGAACTTAGGACTGAATTTTACTAAAAGCTGGAATAAGTTATTAACCCTGCCAGATAATTTACCTGAATTCTATATATCTGATACATGGCTGTTTGGTAATGCCCGGGCTGGTTTAAGAAGAGGTGGGCCCACAACCAGTATTACATCTGTGGGCTATTTAAGAAATAATGCAGGCCAGGTTTTAATAGAACCAACAACAGGCTTACCCATAACAGATAACAACTTCCTGGTGAGAGGCGATAGAAATCCTGATTTCACTTTAGGCATTAATAACAGTATAAAATATAAAAACTGGTCGCTTAATATGCTTTGGGATGCAAAAGTAGGTGGCGACATATTTAATGGCAATGAGTTATATCTAACTTCAATTGGAAGAAGCCGCTTAACTGCTGACAGAGAAACACCTCAAATAGTGTCGGGAGTGTTGAGAGATGGCTTAGAGAACACAGCCAACCCCACAAAAAACAACATTGTTATATACCCATATTTAAATCAATCTTACTACACCGGCGCACCAACATCGGGTTTATTTAATGAAGAGTATTTTATTGAAAAGGACGTAAGTTTTATGAGGTTAAGGGATTTAACGATCAGCTATAATTTTAAGGACATGATCAAGAATAAAAAAATAATGAAATCCCTGAGCGTTTTTGTAACAGGAAATAACCTGATACTAATATCCAATTATAGCGGGGCAGATCCGGCTGTTAACGGATCAACCCCTGCAACACGTGGGGTTGGAGCATTTGGCTTTGATTTTGGAACTGTACCTGAACCAATCAGTATAAACTTTGGCCTTCGTGCCGGATTTTAATAATAATTAAAAACAATCAAAATTATGAAGTCAATAAAATATTTTTCTGCCATAGCTTTTAGCGGGGTTATTCTTTTTTCCTGTACAAAAAAACTGGATGAGGCATATCAAAACCCTAATGCGCCGGTTAAGGTTAAACCGTCTGAGCTACTTCCCCCATTACATTATCAAATGGCCATCAACCTCCAGGAAGATTTTATGTATATGGGCACAACTGCCCAGGTATTTGCAAACAGATTTACATTTCTCAATGTTCCTGCAGTTACAAGAGACAGGACAATTACCCGGCATGAAAAAATGGGATGGTTCCCTAATGTAGATAATAGTGGTAACATCTGGCGCATGCATTACTGGAATTTAGGTCAAAATTTAAACCGCATGATTGATTGGGCTGGTGAAGAATCTCAATGGGATTATGTTGGTGCAGGTTATGCTATTCAGGCCTGGAGCTGGCTTGCGCTTACCGATTATCATGGTGAAGTTATCCTTGATGAAGCATTTAATACAAGTCTGCTTGCATTTAAATATAATACGCAGGATAAAGTATATGACCATGTACGTAACCTTTGTAATCTTGCTTTGCAAAATCTTGATAAACCGGTATCAGGAGGTGATTTTGCCCAGGCTGATCAATGGTTTTATGGTGGCGATAAAAATAAATGGAAAAAATTTGTTTATGGTTTGATGGCACGTACTTATGCTCACCTTACCAATAAATCTATCTATAAGCCAGATTCTGTTATTTATTATTGCGATAAAGCCATGCAGACACCGGCTGAAGATGCTACATATAAGTATGTGGGAGGGGCTATAAATAATCAAAATAATTATTGGGGGCGGTTCAGAGCTAATAATAATACCCTTCGTCAATCAAAGTATATTGCTGAATTAATGCAGGGAACCCAGGGTGCAGGCAGTACTTTTGCAGGCGTAGATGATCCCCGCCGCTGGTATATGCTTAGTACAGGTACAGGAACAGATGTAAATAATATGTTTGGTATAGAGGCAACAAAAGGTGAGTTGACATTACTCACATCCCAACGACCTGTAAATTTTTATGGAGCCGCTGTTATTCCTACCGTTGATACTGCCAGGTTTATTTTCAGGGATAATGCAGAATTTCCAATTATGACATCAGCTGAAATTCAGTTCATGAAAGCAGAAGCCGCATTTAGAATGGGAAATAAAACGTTGGCATTAAGCGCTTACAGGCAAGGCATTTCACAACATTTTGATATGCTGCTTAGCAAGTACAATGTAAATATCCGCCCTACACGGGTAATGACGGGAGCTACAAGGGATGCATTCATTAATAACCCTTTAGTGGTACCCGGTGTTGCAGGAAATCTTACACTTAGTCATATTATGCAGCAGAAATTTATAGCACTATGGGGGCATAGTGTATTAGAAGCATGGACAGATTTGAGGCGTTATCATTACACAGATATAGATCCTGCAACAGGTAAACAGGTTTTCTTCTCTTTTACGCCACCACAACCTGCTGATCTTTGGCCTGATAACGGAGGTAAGTGGAGTTATCGGGTAAGGCCACGCCACAATTCAGAATATGTGTGGAACATAGCTGAGATTTCAGTTTATGGAGGACATTTAATAGATTACCATACTAAAGAAATGTGGTTCTCATTACCTTAATACTAACATTAAAATGAAAATTATGAAAAGAGTAATTATATCAAGTTTTATTGCGGCAATTATGTTAAGTGCCTGTAATAAAAATGATCTAAATGAAAACAAAATATGGGATTATAATCCCACAAGCAATGCACTTGTCAAGTTTTTACATTCTTATACAGCTTTAACTCCGTCTTTAGGAGTTCCTGCCAATGGCCCCACTATTGATTATTATATCAACAATGTAAAAATGAATGCTACAGCACTGGCGTATGGAGGATTGTATCCCAACTTTAGCGGGGTTACTGCAGCTCCAAGTGGTAATGTAACTATTAAAGCAGTTTTAAATCGTGCCACCGGAACCGGTACTGCCAGCGATACTATTGCAAAAGGTAATTTTATATTGGGTGCAAATGTTGTACATAGCGTAATATTGGTTGATACCTTCCCCAATCCTACGCCATTTAATCCTATCCTGATGGTAGTACAGGAATCAGTTAGTATGCCAGCCTACGGTAAATTTAAGCTGCGACTGCTTAATCTTGTTGCAACGAACGAGGTTTATGAGTTGTATAACTTAACTACAGCAACTGTTCTAACTTCCGGTATAACTTATAAAAATTTATCAGATTGGATCGAACTTCCCACTTCAACACCAAGCAGTGTTTACCAAATAAGACTGGCAGGGACGACAACTGTAATGGCCCAAACACTATCAGCAGTTACTGGGGGCAACCAGCGCTCTTATACTTTTTGGGCAAGAGGTAATCCCGCTGTTGCAGGAAGAGCAAGAACTTTAGGTTTTTATATAAGTCAATAAAATAAAAGTAAAATTTTATAAAAAAAGCTTTCCAAAATGGAAAGCTTTTTTTGTTTATCATTAATTTTTTTATCATCCAAAGAATAAGTAAGCCATTATCACAGAAGTAATTATTCCCACTAAATCGGCAAGTAACATTGCGCCAATTGTATACCTTGTATTCTTAACTGCTACAGATCCAAAGTAAACAGCTACCACATAAAAAGTGGTATCGCTGCTTCCCTGTAAAATGCAGGCAAGCCGCCCCGCAAATGAATCAGGTTCAAAAGTACGCATGGTATCAACCATCATGCCCCGGGCCCCACTCCCGCTCATAGGCTTTATCAATGCAGTAGGTAAGCCATCTACAAACCTGGTATCGGCTCCTAACATTGCAAATAGATTTTTTATACCTTCGATAACTACTTCAAAGGTTCCGCTCGTGCGCAAGAGCGAAATGGCCACCAGCATTCCTACCAGGTATGGAATAATTTTTACTGCCACTTCAAAGCCTCCTTTAGCCCCTTCAATAAAAGCATCAAACACATTTATCTTTTTATACAATCCGCCCAAAACAATAATAAAAAAGATAAGTAAAATAATACCCGTGCTTAATTGCTCGCTGAAGATATTAACCCCTACTGTATTTAGGGTGCTGATAAAAAATACCAATAGTGCTATTATAGCAGATATACCCAGTATCCAACCTAAGATAACAGGTTGAAACAATTTTATTTTTTGTTTAAATGAAACGATCAGCAATGCTGCCATGGTAGCCACAAAGGTTGCTACCAGGCAAGGAATAAAAATATCTGTGGGATTAGCGGCTTTAGTACCATTGATACCTACTGTAACTGCCCTTACAGCAATTACTGATGTAGGTATTAAAGCAAGACCTGCGGCATGCAGGCACAGGAACATAATCTGTGCATTACTGGCCGTAGTCTTATTAGGATTCAGTTCTTGTAAACTTTCCATTGCTTTTATCCCAAATGGAGTTGCCGCATTATCCAATCCAAGCATGTTGGCGCTGAAATTCATCATCATATGCCCATGGGCAGGATGTTCTTTTGGTACTTCAGGGAACAACTTTGAAAAGAACGGACCAACGATCCTAGACAGAAAACGAATACCCCCCGCTCTCTCAGCAATACTCATAAAGCCCATAAATAAAGCCATTATTCCAATTAAGCCTATGCATATATTAACTGCTGTAGTACATGTTGCAATAATCCCGTCAATTGGTTTTTGTTTCCTGCCGGATAAATAAGCCGATCCAACGATCCTTGCACTTGTAAACCTGGATTGTAATTGTAAAGCACTGTCATTTGTACCTACATCGGCCAGAATATATTTAGTTTCCTTATCTGCTTCTTTCTGCAAGACGTAACCGTAATCCTTCATTTCCTTTGAAAGGACCGCTGTTGAGCTGCTGTCCAGTATTGATACAAACTTGAATTCATCCTTGGATGTGCCCGTAACCATTCTGCCAAAAATATCATCTCTGCCATTATTGAACATAAAATGATAACTACCAACTAATAATGCAATAATGATAAATGCCGACCAAATTCTGCTTAATGCCATAAGAAAGTTATAAGTTGAAAGTTGAAAGTTACTTATTTCATTTCAAACTCTTACTATTACAAAAGCTAATTGCAGCTTAATTCCAGCATTCAAAATTCATCATTTAAATAATTACCCAAACCTTACCTTTGCAGCCGAATTTAAAATTGAAAAGGCTGACTTTTGACTTATAACTTATAACTTTTTGATATGGCTTTAAAAGCAGGAATAGTAGGATTACCCAATGTAGGCAAATCAACCTTATTTAATGCAGTAAGCAACAGTGCCAAAGCACAGGCAAGTAATTACCGGTTTTGTACTATCGAACCTAATACGGGTTTGGTGAATGTACCCGACCCACGTATAGATAAACTGGCCGAACTGGTTATCCCTGACAGAACAGTACCTACACAAATTGAAATTGTAGATATTGCCGGGCTTGTACGTGGTGCCAGTAAAGGTGAAGGTTTAGGAAATAAATTTTTAGCAAATATCCGTGAAGTGGATGCCATCATTCATGTGGTACGTTGTTTTGAAGATGAGAATATCTTAAGAGATGAAGGTCCGATAAACCCTGTGGGCGATAAAGAAATTATTGAGACTGAATTACAATTGAAGGACCTGGAAAGTGTGGAGAAGAAAATGCAGCGTACAGAAAAAATGGCCAAGACAGATCCAAAAATGAAAGTTGAATTGGAAACCCTTGTGCGTTGCAAGAAACACCTGGAAGAAGGAAAGAATATTATTACCCTTGGTTTGAGCAAAGAAGAAAAATCTGCCATTGAAGATCTGTTCTTACTTACTGATAAACATATTTTATATGTTGCTAATGTTGATGAAGCAAGCATGCACACCGGCAATAAATATTCGGCAGCATTGATAGAAGCAGTAAAACATGAAGGCAATGAAGTGATCGTGATGACCAATGCTATTGAAGCACAGATCGCAGAATTTGAAAATCCGGAGGACAAGCAAATGTTCATGGAAGAATATAAAATGACCGAGCCTGCATTAGACAGGCTGATCCATTCTACTTATAAACTTTTAAACTTATCAACTTACTTTACTGCAGGTGTGCAGGAAGTAAGAGCCTGGACAATTGGTAAAGGCTGGAAAGCGCCACAGGCAGCAAGTGTAATACATACCGACTTTGAAAAAGGTTTTATCAAAGCTGAAGTAATTGCTTACGATGATTTTTTAAAGTATAAATCGGAAGCCGCCTGCCGTGAAAACGGAAAATTGAGAATTGAAGGAAAAGAATACCTGGTACAGGATGGCGATGTAATGCATTTCAGGTTTAATGTTTAATTGAAATATTTCGTGATAAAAAAATGGCTCCTGATTTTCAGGAGCCATTTTTGTGTTATTAACTAAAATATTATTGAGGTAATAATACCTGGTTTATTTTATGTAAGGTACCGTTTACAAAATGTTGGTCGCTGGTGCCAACGGGATCTGGTAAAAAAGGTATTGCATTGATAGTAATATTTGCGGCTGTTGCATTGCCTACTCCTTTTACTGTTGCAGCACTTACTAATGGACCGGTAAAAGTTGCTGTAAGCGCAACTCCTGGATGAGCTGTTATAGCACTATTTAATAAAGTTCGATATGAGGTAGTCGTTGTAGGGAAGTTGTTAGTAAAAGCACGGGCGCCCATCAGATGATAAACTACTATTCCTTTCACCATTTGTGTTGTAACATTATTTGTAGTTAAAAAAGCTGGACCTGCAGCAACTGCAGCATTTGCAGCAGCAGCAGCTATTGTGGCATTACCTGTTGCAGCAAAAACCTGTTGGTAAACTAACCCAAATATTAAGGTCTGAAAAGCTGCATTGGTTGGTGCAAATACATTAATGTTTGGTCCAAAATTACTTAACACCCATTGCAAACTTGCGCTTGTAGTTGGTGCTACTCCACTGTCAGCACGTAAAATAGCTGCTTCAAAATAATCAAAATCAGCATCGGCGCTAATCCTGTTCCACAAAAATCTTGAAGGCGGTACGGGTACCATTAGCGTGGCAGTATGGATGATGCCATTAAATGCAACAGCATCTACAGCAGACAAAGGAACATTATTTACCCAGTTGCCATTACGCCTGCTTGGTGATGTGGTTAACCTTGCAAACGGATTGTAACCCGGGCCGCCCGGTACACCTGTTGGATTTAAATTAGTTGGATAAGCCCAGTTAGGAAATGTAGTGGGCACGCTTGACATTTTAATGGCCTGCGGTATCATGTTATAGCTTACAATAGAGGCAGCAGTACTTGAGCTTATAGCAGCTGAATTAATAAAAGCTACATATTGAGCATCGGTAAAACCAGCTGTTGCACCACCTGAAATTAAATTGATAAAATTACGCATAGCTATGTTATCAGGAACGAACACGGTAAAGATGGCCGACTTATTATTTAACGTTGTAAGCAGGCCACTTTTTAAAATCAGCTTATAGTATAAACTGTCAGTTGGAATTGCTGCAATACTCTCACCCAGTGCAAGGCCTGTTGGCGTTACAGTTGCCGGCGCAGCAATCTGCTCCAGGTCTTTATTACAAGAAGATAAAATAAACATCATTGCCGTAACAGCCAGCAAAAAATGGATTTTAATTCTTTTGGTTATATATTTCATACTTAAGATTTTATTTTTTTATTTTATTTAATACGATTAATAGATATTATAACCAAAACTCACATAGTACAATCCGCCTATCTGAGAGTTTCCTATTGCATTATAATAATACTGGTTCAACAAATTGGTTGCGCCAAGTTTTAATATTGATTTATTTGCTTTAGGCAATTTTAAACTGATCTGTGCATCCAATGTGTGTACCGCAGGTAAGTTGCCAGTAGCAAAATCACCCTGGTATAAGAAAGAGCCCTGGTACCTATATGCTACACTAAATCCTAAACGTTTAGCTGGCCCAAAACCTGAATTACCTATTGAGGCATTGGCTTTATATTTAGGTGCATTAAAATACGCTACAAAATTTGAAGGTACATCTTTCAATATATCTGAAGACAGGTTAGCTCCTACATTAAAATTCATTGGTAACCTGTAATCAATACTTAAACCAAAACCATAGGTTTTAACTTTATCAGTTGAGTTAACAGGAATAGAATACCTGTAGCCATTTAATGTATCCGATAAAGCAATTGAACCTGCTCCTATTTTTTGTACGGTTACTTTACGGCCAAGGAAATCCTTATAAGTACCATAATATCCATACACGTCTACTAATAATTTATTCTGGAGCATTAAGCCTTTATATCCTAATTCAAAAGAAGATAAAGACTCAGGCTTAAGGTCTTTTGGATTATATGCTACTACATTACCTTTTCTTAATTCATCAAAATCAAAAATAGGGTTACCGGCAAAGTTGAATAAGGTTCTGAAACCCGTGTTACCACCGATCAGGCGTACATTACTTCCTACAACCAGGTTAATGAATTGCTGTTGGTTAGAGGGGAAACGGTAAGCAGTTTGATATGATGCACGGATGTTATTATTCTCTTTTAATTTAAACAGCATCGTTGCCCTCGGCGTAAAACGACCATTAAAATTCTCGTTTTTATCATAACGCCCTGATAAGGTTAAATGCAAACGATCCATTAATTTACGGCTGGCCTGTAAATATGCACCATATTCAGATATCTTAATAGCGCCTGTTGTATCAGCAAATAATGTTCCTTCAGAATTTAATACATACTGTTTGTAACTGGCGCCAAGTAACAGGTCAACATATTTACCTGTTAAGTGCGACAAATTATAGTTGCCTTCCAAACTGTACAGATCAGATTTATCCAGTAATAATGCACCCCCTTTTGAGATAGGCTTGGTGCGGATAGAATCATATGATTTTTTGAATTGTGCGCTACCTGCCAAAGGACGGCCGATATCTGTTTGTGCTCTTGCAATTGTTTGTGCATCAAAATCAGATGCTCCATTTAATCTTGCAGCTAAGTATGTTTGGGAATATTGTGCAAACCAACCAGTAGCACCTCCACTTGGTTTCCAGCTTTCGTTAAACAATCTTGTTGCGACAGTGGTGTTATAAGATTCACCGGCATTTTCCTGAGTGGTATATGCCCTTAAAGACCAATACCTGTTTATGAATTCCAGTTTGTACTGGCCCATTTTAAAATCCTTTAATGAATATCTTTCGCTACCAGTGTAAACGGTATTACCTGTACCCCAATAACCAGCTAAAATAGCTTCTGTATGTGGGGTTACTTTATAATGCAATGAACCGCCCAGTTTAAAGTTAACCGTGTTAGGATTGGTTACTTCTTTTTCAGTATACCCTGTACGGGATACATTAATGGGAGCACCACCGTTCAGTGTATCAATAAAGTTCTTAAGAAAGGGCGCCTGTCCGGCAATAGTATTCAAAACTGCGGTTCTTATCTCAGCTGTGGTTTCATCACCATATACATTTATACCATCGTAATTAGGATCTGTGGCTCTTGTTCCTGCTTTTACACTACCGCCCGTAGCAGCACGTGCATAATTTCTGTAATCTCTGCCCTGCCAGTCTTTAGCCTGTATCAGTTCTGCATTTATCTTAAACGCAAACTTATCAGATACCTTTTTACCCCATCTCATGTTCCAGTTATGGTAAGGAGAAGGATCCCGCTGGCGATTACCACCAACATGCATTAAACCTTCTTTAATTAAAAAAGATAAGCCCTGGTATTTAAATGGATTTTTACTATTCATCAGTAAAGTTCCGTTCATACCGCCGGCGCCATATAATGCTGATGATGCACCTGATAACAATTCTATATTATCAACATCCAGTTCACTTAAACCTATGATGGCACCAACAGAAAAGTTAAGGCCCGGGGCCATATTATCCATACCATCTACCAATTGATTAAAACGGGTATTACCGCTTGAATTAAAACCACGTGTAGTAGGTGTTTTAAAAGTTAATGATGAAGTGGTAACATCTACACCCTTTAATGTGGTTACAATATCATAATAACTGCTAACCGGTGCATTACGGATATTTGCAGCACTTACTCTTTCAATAGAAACAGGCGATTCCAGAATTTTTTGCGGAACCCTGTTGGCAGCTACTACAACTTCCTGGCCCAATATATTTGTTGGTATAAATTCAACCTGTACATTGCTGCCGGCATTTGAAACAGTTACTTCCTGTAATTCGTATCCCACAGATGAAATTAAAAGTGTAGCCGGTAATTTCTTAACGGTTAATTTAAAATTTCCTTTATCATCAGTAAAAGTGCCATTATCTTCCCCTTTTACTATTACAGAAACAGCACCAGAACCTTCCTTTGTATTACTGTTTCTAACATTGCCGTTGATAGTTACATTTTGGGCTATGGCAGCAATTGTAATAATATTAGCCAGTAAAAATGTAACCAAATAACTTATAACTTTTCTCATATCGCTTTTTTTGGTTTTAAATTATATAGCAAACTTAAGCATTGTTATTTCTACCTGAAAAAT
>JAYUYX010000164.1:0-24866 GCA_043752205.1 Chitinophagaceae bacterium | reverse complement strand
TTGCATCTGATCTGAATATATTCATCCCCGAGTTTACGGTTGCCGGGGTTCCGCACGGAACTTTTTTTGCTCACCAGTGGTATGTAGCCACCGACGATAAAGTAGATGAAGTTGAATTAAAATGCCGTATAGATGCCAAGCTCAAAGAGCTAAATGACGACTATGATGTTGAGCGCCGTCATGCACTTAAAGATATAATGGTAAAAGTTTTACCTGAAAGTACTTTTATGAAATTTATGGAACTGAAAGGCAAGGTTGGCGGCCAGCATAAATTTCCCAGGGTGCTAAAAGGAAAAACGCTGGAAGACTGGCAAAATTTTTTAAAAGGCGAAAAGATTGCTTAAAACATGGCAACCGGGCAAGCAACGCCCCCGTTATCTTTCATTCCAAATTTATAAATGATTCCTGCTGATGTGCTATGGTAATGATCATGGTATTTAGGGCTCGCCGATTTACTGAATCCATCCAGGTAGTCAGTAAAAATAAACCGGTAAGAAAATTCCACATTAACAGAAAGCCTGTCAGATAACGAGTACTCTGTTCCAACACCTACGGGTACTGCTAATAGGGTTCGTGGAGTACCATGAGCATTATCCGCAATCAGCCCAGCATGTACTACCGACCCGTCTCCAAATACCGCAGGATCAAGCCTGCTATAATCTTTTTTTACATTTATAAACGAAACACCTGCACCTGAAAAAACGTAAGGGCTAAAGCCATCATTTACGTAATTCTTACCTAAAACATTCCACACAACCTGTACTGAAAATTCCTTTACCGGGGTGGTAAAGGCAAAATTCCGCTGCTGCCTGAATGCAGGTTCATTGTATAGGCTTTCATTGCCTTTAAGCTTAGCTATGGAAACATGTACTCGTGCAGCAAGAAAACTATTAATGGGCTTTGTGGCAAATAAAGAAAATCCCGGTTTTATTGTCTTAAAGGAACCAAATCGGGAAGGTGCAAGATCGCCCTGATAAACATACATGCCGCCATTAAGGCCAATGCTCATGTCTTTATAGAACTGTGCATTGCTATAAAGTGCAATAAATACGAGGGATAGTATAATGGCCGTGGCTTTGATTCTTACTTTCAAACGGTTTACTTTTTAAGTTTATGTAATGAAAGCAGTGGTATTGGTATTTAATACAGTTTTGCAAATGCTGTGCCGTATTCAGTTTGTAGCCATGTACTCATATTAAAACTTTTATTTTTTTCAAACGCAGGATCGCAAAGTAGATTGTTTATATAACTGTTAAATGAATCATAATAAGAATCGTTTCTTAATTTAGCGGATGGTTGATGCTTTTTTAAAAGGACTTGCTATAAGTTTACTATTGATATTTTCTGTTGGGCCTGTAATATTTACAATTATAAAACAAAGCATAAACCATGGCCGCAAGGGTGGTTTTAGTTTTATAATTGGCGTTTGGATAAGTGACCTCATTTGGGTTGGGTTGAGTAATGGCTTCAGCGAAGCCATTAAAGTATTGCTGGATTTTAAAATACCAATTGGTATAGCCGGATGCTGTTTTTTAATTGGAATGGGTATTTATTATGCATTCTTTAAAAAAATAGAACCCCGCAAGCAACGTGAAAATATCAAGCTTGCCGGCGATGTGTACACCCCCACCGGCAAGCGCACAAATTATTTTGCAATTCTGGGTTCGGGTTTTATTATCAATACTTTAAATCCTGCTGTTATTTCTTTTTGGATACTTATGGCTGCTTCACTGGCCTCTGTTTATTCTTTTCACGACCGGATCATTATTTTTGCTACCTGCCTTGGAATAAATATGCTTGCCGATATTGGAAAAGTTTTAGGGGCAGGCTATATAGGTAAAAGATTAAGCAGCCGCGTTGTGCTTATCATTAACAAGGTGTCGGGCGCCCTGTACCTTATCTTTGGATTTGTGATATTGGCAGGTATTATTTATACATTGATAAAAGATTAACAGTAAATAGTAGGTCTTACTTCATTTCGCTTTTATTTTGTTGTATGAAATTATTTCTCCCGATCCTGCTTTTACTTTCTGCTTCTTCCTTTGCGCAAACAGCCGATTTTATCCAGCTTAAAAAAAGAAATAAAACCATCCAGACATTTTATAGCGGATCCGAAATTTCTTTTACATCAGAAAGCGGGGTTTATATGAATGCACATATCAACGGCATTGATAACGATACTTTGTTTTTGCAGGAATTTATTATCCGGTATATTCCCACTACCATCGGCACCTATATAGTTGATACCGCCGGCAGCTATCGTCATAAATACCATTATAAGCAGGTTGTTGCCATTGGCCAAAAAGAAAATACCAATTTCAATACAAAAGGAAGCGGAGCTGCATTGTTAGGTGGCGGCGCCCTCCTTACACTGGCCAGTGGCGTAGTATATGTTGCAGACAGGGAGAAGTTCAGCGCCCCTTTATTATTAACTTCCATGGGATTGGGAACCCTGGGTTATTTTATGGCAAAAGGTAAAAAGGGCAGTGGGATATTGATGGGTAAAAAATACAGGTTGGTTTATATGGACATGGGTAATAAGCAGCCTTAATGTTTATTTTGCATACCTTAACTTTCAGGGATGAAAAAAGCCTGGCTATTAACAAAGAAAATATTCTTCTGGATCTTTCTTGTACACATAACCTGGTTCCTGTTTTTCATCTTTAATAAATTTTCAGTTGCAGATTTCCCGGTTACCAATCTCAAAACAAAAATGCTGGTAGTACTAGGAGCATGTCTGGTCATTGGTCTGCTCTATTTTTTCTGGCTGCGCCATATTGATTTTGTGAAGAAAGCTGCCGTTATTTTAAAGGAGATATTTTTTATAGCATACATCTCTTGTACGGTATATTTATTATTGGGAATCATATTTAACCCACCAATTACATTAACACAGGGGGAAAGTATTTTACAGGGAAATGGTTTAAGCAGGGATTATATCAGCTATGATGATATGGGTAATAATATTAAGCTGGCAGTATTGGCCAGCGAGGACCAGCTTTTCCCTGATCACGATGGGTTTGATCTGAAGGCCATTAAAAAAGCGGTCAAGTATAACAAGCGTCATCCTGGTAAAGTAAGAGGAGCAAGCACCATTAGCCAGCAGGTTGCTAAAAATATTTTTTTGTACCAGGGCGGGGGCTTTTTAAGAAAAGGGATCGAAGTGTTCTTTACCTTTTCCATTGAAGGAGTTTGGACAAAGCGAACCATACTGGAACGCTATTTAAATATTGCAGAAATGGGCCCGGGTATTTTTGGTGTGCAGGCTGCGGCAAAAAAATATTTTAATAAAAATGCAAGCGAATTAACTATTGCCGAGGCTGCACAGATAGCTGCATGCCTGCCCAATCCAAAACGTTTTACTGTAAAACCATTGAGTCGCTATGTGGCAGGGCGCTCTACTAATATTGTAAGGCAGATGTATAACCTGGCCGGCGATACCGATGTACAGCAACTCATCCGGTAAGATCAAATCTTAAAGATTTTGTACCGCTGCTATTGCTTTTGCTAACCGCTCCTCATAGTTTCCGCTTATATCAGCCCAGGGCACACTTTGATTTACCATGATGTCTTTATAATAGCAATACAATTTTTTCCTGCTTACCAGGTCAGGATACTCACGCAGTGCATCTTCAACCCAGGGCAGGTCAATATTACAAAGCAGGTACAGGTCATATTTTCTTTCTGCAATGCGGTTCAATATCCAGTGATGGCATTTTTCAAAAACAAATTCGCACCATACTTTCATTACGTACATGTCGGTATCAATAAAGATTGGCGATTTTAGATTGTCGATTTTAGATTTGTTTGCGGCCTCCCAATTCCTAATTCCTAATTCCTCATTCTCTACCTGTCCTTTTGCAATAGTTAAAAGATCTTCAAAATTATAATTGGTTCCGTTCTTTAAAAGATATTCCCTTGCATACTCATCAACCCAAATGGTATTGTAGTGCTCAGCAAGCTGTTTGCACAAAGTGCTTTTGCCTGTAGATTCGGGCCCGATTATCACAATTTTTTTAACCATTATTTTTTTTGTAACGGTTTAAATCCAGGATAAAGCTAACAACGAAAAGGCTTAACATACCAAAGCGCAGCCATTTTCTAAAGCTGTCTTCGGTAGGCATAGCAAATATCACTACGGTAAACAAAACGATAATGCATGCTTTAATAATGAGCCAGGTTCTTTTACTTCGCATTCCACATAGGTTTAGTCTTTAATACTTTTTTGTAAACAGCACAATCTTTATCATGTGCGCCGCTGATGTAACCCGTACTCATTATAAATTCGTTAACAATCTCACCTCCTGTAAACTTAAATGTTTTTTTAAAGAGTTTTGCCCATTCGTCTTTTGTTTTTGGATGATGATGAGCCAGCCATTTTTTAAAAGAGCCAAATTCTTTTTGAAGTACAACAATGGTTTTTGCATTTTCAATAGCTGCATTTATTTTTAGCCTGTTACGGATGATGCCGGCATCGTTCATCAGGCGTTCAAAATCTTTCTCTTTATACGCGGCTACTTTTTTTATGTTGAAGTTGTGGTAGGCTTTTCTAAAAGTTTCCTGTTTGTTCAGGATAGTGGTCCAGCTAAGGCCGGCCTGGTTTATTTCCAAAATCAACCGGCAAAACAATTCATTATCATCATCAATAGGAAAACCATATTGTGTATCATGATAAATTTTATGAACCGATTGTTCGCCTGGTTTTAACGTGCTGATAAAAGTGCAGTAGCTCATGCTTTATTTAGTTTTGATTTTTTCATCCATTCTAATAATCCGAAAACGGCCATCACCAATAATACCATATAATAAACACTGGTAAAAACATAATGCTTTACAAAGTATAATGGTATGGATGCAATATTGGTTGCAATCCACCAGTACCAGCTTTCTACTTTCTTTTTTGTCATTAGCCACATACCGGTAAAAGCTGTTGCAGAAGCAAAGGCATCGGCCCAGGGAATAACACCTTCAAAAAACTCTTTTTTAAAATAAGTGAGTGCTGCAAAAATGCTGCAATAAAAGAACAGGAAGAATATTACCTGCTGCAGCCACTGCCTTTTATTGGAATAGGTTATGTGAAGAACAGTTCGTTTTTGCTGGTCCCTTCTTGCCCACATATACCAGCCCGAAATGCTCATTATGGTATAGTATAAATTCACAGTGGCTTCGCCCAGCAGCTGTCCTTCAAAACTTATGTAGATATAGATAATGGTATTGATAAGCCCTACAGGATAGACCAATATATTTTCTGCACGGCTATACCATACACTGGCAATGCCGGCAAATACCGCCACATACTCATACCAGCTTGTGTGTTGAATATCTGTAATGAACTGTTGATAAATTTCTGCTAAGCTCAAGTTGACCTGGTTAATTTTGCTTTCGGTAATACCTTAAAGGCCGAAGATAGCGGATTCCTTTGGAGGTTTGAAAGCGGGTTGCTATTTGTGTCCACTGTCCTTTCTTATCAGATCGCCATACAATAAAATGCAGGTGCGGAAAATAAGTATACCCGGTTTTTCCGCTTAATCCAATTGGCTGCCCGGCTTTTACCGTGTCGCCCACTTTTACAAACACAGCCTTTTGCCGCAAATGCCAGTAGCCCGACCTGCTGTCGTCGGCGTGCTGTATTATTATATAATTTCCATGCGACCTGTTTTTTACATGCGTACCTCCTCTTTTCCCATCATCCTTAATTCGTAGCACCACGCCATCTCTTACCGCACAGATCTTAGTACCGCTTTTTAATTTAAAATCCAGGGCAGCCCGGTGCTTATGGGTATACATACTGAAATAGCCCTGCACCAGTAAATGTCTTTGGTTTTCTTCATAAGGAAGCTGGTATACAAAACTGGTATCATCTTTAATGATGCCTTTCTGCAGCGATTTAATTTCACGGCGCTGTGGATGATTACTGACAGAACAGCTCATTAAAACACACACAAAGCAGAAAAGGAACAGAAAAAAAGATTGCGGAACTGGTATTTTATGTACGAATTTATTCATGCACAGATTTATAATATTTAGAAGGCCGTAAATAAAGAATTCCCTTTTTGGTTAAAAACCTAGTAGCAATATCATTGCCATTTTTATCCTGAACCTGGAAATGCAAATGGGGAAAAGCCGAATAACCGCTGTTGCCGCTGTAGCCGATCAGTTGCCCCTTTTTTACCGTGTCTCCCAAATTAACTAAAACGCCCTCTTTTTGTAAATGCCAGTACATAGCAACGCTGCCATCTTCATGCCTGATTATGATATGATTTCCTTCATTTAAATATTTTTCATTGAGGCCACCAACATCACTATCTTCTCTTAATGCAATTACCACACCATCTCTTGCTGCACAAATCTTACTTCCGGGATTCATTTTAAAATCGAGGCTCAGTTCTTTGGCATGGCTCATTTTACTGTTGTAAGCCTGGATCAATAAAAATTTATTTCCTTTTGCAAACGGTAAATAATAAATGTAGCTGTTATCGGGATTTGCCTTTCCGGATTTTAGATCACGAATCTGCTCATCAGTTAATTGTGCATAGGAGGAGGATCCAAATAAGGAAATAACGATTAATAAAAAACTTTTCTTCATTTCTTATTTCTTCTTTTCTTTTTTAGAATCAATCTATCTGATTTTTTCAGACAACTTAGTAAGGTCGGATTATTTCTTGGATCTTTTTCTCTGTGGGCATACCCAAAAACAAAAGAAATACCGTCTTCATTTATATAAGATAAAGTTGCTGCGGCATCAAATGAAGAATAATGATTCCAAAAATAGCCGCCATAAATAATTTCGCCATTAACTACAAGAGCATATTGTATGCCACAACAAAGCGGAATGTCGCCGAGTCTTTTTAGCCGTTCGTTGATTGATTTTGATAATTGAATATTATGGTCTTCCTTTTTGTATTTTCTCTGCCCATTATTGATTTTGAACTTTTCAATTGTATATGAAATTATTTCAGAGTCTTTTATAAAAGCAGTGTCTTGTAAATTTTCTCTTTTTACATTGAATTTTCCCATCATTCTGTATGCAGTGTCAAAGGAGGGCATGTTTTTCTTTAGAAGAAACAATTCGATTTTACAATCAGATGTATTTTGTGTTTGTCCAAATGAGAACTGAGTGAAAAGCAAGAAAGTTATAAAAAGTAATCTGGCCATATGGAGAGATTTTTTAAAAAGCAGCGACATTGAAATACCCTTTTCTAAGATAAGTACAATAAAGATATAATGTAAAAGAGTGCGACGCCACTGAAGTATAAAAGAAATACAAATGCATGGTACAAAAAAAGCATCTTTAAAAAGATGCTCAAATTATTTTACTCTAAAGCCCCTTTAGGGGTTTGGGGCACCTATTCCGCTTCGGCCACTACTTCTTTCACCTCCGGTATCATGCGCTTCATCATACCTTCTATTCCTGCTTTTAAAGTGATCATGCTGCTTGGGCATCCGCTGCAGCTTCCCTGCATCATTAAATTTACCCTTCCATCTTCATAGCTTTTAAACTGAATAGCACCGCCATCCATTTCAACGGCCGGCTTTACATAATTTTCAAGCAGCTCTTTAATACGTTTTACCACATCATCGTCATCTGCACTAACAATATTAGAGCTTTCCGATTTCATAGCAGCTACCTCCTCATCATTCACTACAACTTTTCCTTCTTCCAGGTATTCTTTTAAGAATTGTTTGATAGAAGGGATCACATCCTGCCAGTCTTCGGTTTCTGCTGTTTTTGTGAGCGTAATAAAATTGCTGGCAATAAATACTGCCTTAATGAAAGGAAAAGTGAACAGCTCCTGTGCCAGTGGTGATGGTTTTGCACTGGCTTCATCCGAAAAGTCAATGCTCTTACCGGGGTACAATAATTTATTAGCCACAAATTTCATTGTTTCCGGGTTAGGCGTCATCTCTGTATAGATGCTGATAACCGGGTTTCCTGTCTTGATCATAAAACTGTATTTAAAAAATTCGATACAAAACTAACAAGAATTGCGCTGTTTTGGTTTGAAGCGGCTGTTAAAAGGCAGATTTTTCGGATTTCGCAAAGGAAATGCCCTACCGAGTCGCCGATGTCGCCGAAAAGAAGACTCTTATATCATTCAGCTAATTCAGAAAAATCTTCGGGCAATAAAAATATTTATATGGCTTTTGAAATAACCTGTGTTGCTTCAGATTTCAACTTGCCAAACAAATCTTCCTCAATTTTTGAGAAATCAGTTTTCAGGTAAGTTTTTATAAAACAACCATTTTCTAATAAGTGAATTTTATCGCAGGTAGTAAGTAAGGGATCGATTATATGCGATGAAACAAAAACTGTTTTCTGTTTTTGCTTTAGCGATAAAATAATTATTTCAAGAATTTTATTGGTTTCAAGATCAAGCCCGTTAAATGGTTCATCCAGAATAAAAAGCTGTTTATCCTGTTTTAATACAGCCAAAAGGGCCAGTTTTTTCTTCATCCCGGTCGAGTAGTTCTCAATCAATTCGTCAAGCGGGAGTTTAAAATACGCCTGCAAAGCCGCTAAGTTAAATTCGGCGTTCGTTTGTCGGAAAATTTTTAAATATTCATTGCCCGTGATCCTGGAAAAAAAGAAATTACCGGTTTCAAGATATACCGTGTCTTTAATGGTAAGCGCTTTTCCGTTTAGTTTAAGCTCACCGGAACCGGGCTTAAGCATTTTAGCTAAAACATTAAAGAATGTTGTTTTACCGGCTCCGTTAAGCCCAACAATTCCATGTACAAGTCCATTTTCAAAATCAATAGTAATGTTTTTCAAAACCTCATGATCATAAAAACTAACTGCCAGGTTTTGTACATTAATCATGTAAATAGGTATTTAAATTATTTTCAGCTTTATAAAAGTAAACAATTGCAAGTATGATCGGGATGGGTAAAAAGTATGGCATAGCTGATAGCATCGCAATTATTGAAAAAGCTACATTATTACCCAATTGATTTCTCTGCGGTTTGTAAGTACTGTATTTTAAATTAATGGCGAAACAAAGCAAGGCAATCTGAACAGGAATAAACAACAGGGTTAAGATTAAAAACTCCCTGACAAAAATAGCGTTAATAATTACCGGCAAACTGTAAAGAATGAGTATGTACTTAATGTTAATCTTTATTTTATCTAATAAAAATTTCCGGGCAGTTTTATTTCCTTCTCTTAAAATATGTGCCGGCTCATTTTCCAGGTAAAAGGAGGAAATTATAATTGTTAGAAACCACAATAAAAAAAGAGGTAATATTCTAACCCAGGAAAAAGCTAAGGCAATTATGTATAAACTGATAAAAGGAATATGCTGTTTTCTGATCCCGCTGATCCATTCAAAATTTGAGGCAGGTATAATAGAGGATAAATTTTTAAATACGACCCTGTGTTTAAATTGAAGTTTTAAAAAAGGGATGCAAATTAATACGAGTAATAATAAAGGGAAACAAAACCAGTTTTTTGTAATAATACTTGTTATTGAAAAGGGTAAGGTAAGAATAACATATTCCCAAAAAATCTGGAAGTGAGGTTTATCAAGGTGCTTATAAATAAACAACTTATCCTTTCTGTAATATTGAATAGCCAAACAGACTATTGACAATACAACGACTGTATACCATGCCTGTTGATTATTTTTGTATTGGGTATAAGTTATAAAAGAAATAATGACAGCAATTGCAATAAATATAATCAGATACAGGCCAAGGCTATTTACTTCTCTTTTTATTTGTTTTGATCTGATATATAAAAGTGCTTTAGTCATTAGCTGAATCTACAATTCTTAGCTTGGCATAATTCAGCATGATCTTTTTCTCTCCATTCAATTCAAAATTTACGGTGGCAATAGGGTTATGTGCCGCACCCTCCATTTTCATTACTTCGCCAAAGCCAAATTTTTGATGCTCTACTTTATTACCAACCTGCAGGTTGCTTGTATCGCTTGCCTCAAAATTTTCAGAAGGAGTATGTTCAACGGCCTTGTTTGTTGCAGGCTTTGAGTAAAATGTTTCCGCAGTTTTTTTTGCGGGAGGAGCCCCGTATTGCTTTTCGGCACGCTGGGCAGCATTCCACCCGCTGCCACCAAAGTTGCGTTGCATTCTTTCCGTTGCACCACCCTGGTTCCAGCCGCCCCCATTTTTGGCAGCGCCGCCGGCATAACTTTTATCTACATAATCTTCTGATATCTCTTCTAAAAAACGGCTGGGATCATTTTGCTGTAGCTGGCCAAAGCGATAGCGGGCATTGGCATAACTCATCCACAACCTATGCTTTGCACGGGTAATGGCAACATAAAATAAACGGCGTTCTTCTTCCAGTTCTTCCCTGGTATTGATCGACATCGCATTTGGGAAAAGTGTTTCCTCAAGCCCGCCAACAAATACCACCGGAAACTCAAGGCCTTTTGCTGCGTGGATGGTCATCAGTTTTACAACATCATCATTTCCTTTTTCATCATCGGCATCAGTTAATAAAACGATCTGCTGCAGGTATGCACCCAGGCTTTTATCTCCTACTTCACCATCCTCTACATTCATAGGCGTTTCGGTAAATTCTTTTATGGAGTTCAATAGTTCCTGCACATTTTCATACCGGGCCAAGCCCTCAGTTGTTTTATCATTAAATAATTCTTTCACAATGCTGGTGCTTTTGCCAACGATCACAGCCAGGTCATAAGCATTCTTTTTTTGCAGTTCACTTTGAAACATTTTTATCATGATAACAAAGTTGTCGATGCTCTCAAGCGTTCCGCTTTTATAGCCGTACATAGCTGCGTTGCTAATAATATCCCACATGCTGAGGTCATTTTCATTAGCATACAATACAGCTTTATCAATGGTTGTTTTACCAATGCCACGTGCAGGGAAATTGATGATGCGTTTTAACGCCTCCTCATCACGTGGATTTACCACCAGGCGTAGATAAGCAATAAAATCTTTTACTTCTTTACGCTGGTAAAAACTCATGCCGCCATAAATGCGATAAGCAATACCCATGCGCCGCAGGGCTTCTTCAAAACTGCGGCTCTGTGCATTGGTACGGTATAGTATTGCAAAATCTTTATTGTAATAATGATTGCGGAGTTTTTGTTCCTGAATGGTATCGGCTACCATTTTACCTTCATCATTATCCGTCATGGTGCGTACCAGGTTTATTTTATCTCCTTCGGCATTAACGGTAAATAATCTTTTTTCTATTTGATTTTTGTTGTTGCCGATTACCCCATTGGCAACGTGTAAAATATTTTGTGTGCTGCGGTAATTCTGTTCAAGCTTTACCACTTTCACTTCGTCGTAATCTTTTTGAAACTGTAAAATATTTTCGATTGTAGCACCTCTAAAACTGTAAATACTTTGTGCATCATCGCCCACCACACAAACGTTTTCATGCATGGCACCCAACAGTTTTATAATTTCATACTGGGCCGTGTTGGTATCCTGGTACTCATCAATCATAATGTATTTAAACTTGCGCTGGTATTTGCTTAAGGCATCCGGAAAATTTTTAAGCAACAGGTACATTTTAAATAACAGGTCATCAAAATCCATAGCGCCGTTTTTAAAACAACGTTTTGCGTAGGCATCATAAATTTGTCCAATGGCCGGGCGGTTACTTCTTGCATCTTCCTGTTGCAGGGCCCAGTCATTCATATATTCTGCAGGGCCAATTAAAGAATTTTTTGCAGCCGAAATTCTGTTATAAACTACATTGGGTTTGTAGTGCTTATCATCCAGTGCCAGTTCGTTAATTACTGTTTTAACTACCGATTTGGCATCATCGGTATCATAAATAGTAAAGTTAGATGGATAACCCAGCTTGGGTGCTTCAGCTCTTAATATTCTTGCAAACACACTGTGAAAAGTGCCGATGTACAAATTTCTTGCTTCGGTATTGCCTAAAATTCTTTCTACCCTTTCTTTCATTTCGGCCGCTGCCTTATTTGTAAAAGTAAGAGCCAGTATATTGAAGCTGTCAATTTTATGTGCCGCCATTAAATGGGTAATACGTGTGGTAAGCACTTTTGTTTTGCCGCTGCCTGCGCCGGCAATAATCATAATGGGCCCGTTAACATGCATTACTGCCTCCCGCTGTGGTTCGTTCAATTCATCTAAATACTTCATTGGGCGAAGGTACGAAGGCTCACCAGAGATTTTAATGGGTTCTTTTTAAAACCCTTTTTAGGTATAGAAAATTTACTATACAAAATCAGTTCCTTATGCTACAATGCCTGGCTTTTTTTTTTGCAACCTTTATCTCGGTTTTACCAATATCCAACAAACAGTACAATCCTATGAATCATCAAATCAGCATGACTGATGAGAAACTCATCCAGTTTTATCTCCACGGCGATTCCAATGCCATGGCTACACTTGTAGAACTTTACAAAGACAGAATTTACAGGTCGGTTTATAATATGGTGCTGGACAAATATGCCGCCGAAGAAATTTTTCATGACGTATTTATCTGTATAATTAATAACATGATTGCAGGTAAAGTGTATGAAGAGGGTAATTTTTTGCAGTGGGCCACACGTATTGCCCATAACCTTTGCATGGAGCATGTGCGTAAAACCAGGCAGGTTATTGCAATAAATGGAACTCCGGAGCAGCCTAAAAACTTTATGGTACCTGGAAACTTACCTGCTGCAAGCTATTACGAAAGTCATGGCAAAATTAAAACTATGATCGATCTGTTGCCGGATGCTCAAAGGGAAGTAATGTTGTTGAATCATTACGGAGGCCAGAGCTTTAACGAAATTGCCGTTACTATGAAATGCACCCTCAACTCAGCATTAGATAACATGAGATTTGGCCTGAATAACCTGAGAAAAATGATGCTGGAAAAAGAAGTTGTTTTAAATTAATGACATGTATGTTATTAGAAATATGACTACAGCTATTTTAAAAATACCACTACAATTTTCTTATATCTCTTGACCGATATTTGTTTTATTATCCAATTTCCAAACCAAAAACCTGATTATGAAAAACCTTATTACCTTAACAGACGAGCAGCTTATTCAATTGTATAATGATGGTGAAGCCTATGCCATGGAAATTTTAGTTAGCCGGCACAAAGACCGTATTTATACTTCTATTTATTTATTAGTTAAAGACAAATACCTGGCCGAAGATATTTTTCAGGACCTTTTTATTAAGATAATTGAAACCCTCAAAGCCGGCAAATACAAAGAAGAAAGCAAATTTATACAATGGGCTTTGCGTATTGGCCATAATCTATGTGTTGATCATTTTAGAAAAAGCAAAAACAAGCCCGTGATCAGAACCTCAGAAGGAGCAGATATTTTTGACGTTCTGAATTTTTCTGAATCTACGGTTGAAGAAAAGATAATGAAAAGTGAAAGCAGCGATCGTATCATGAAACTGGTTTCTCAGCTACCCGAAGATCAAAGAGAAATTATTGTATTAAGGCATTTTGCAGATCTTAAATTCAGGGAAATATCCATGATACTGGACATTAGCGTAAATACTGCCTTAGGCCGCATGCGGTATGCATTGTTAAACCTGCGGAAAATGATTGAAGAAAAACAAATAGCTCTGTAAAACATATTTCTATTAAAAGAATCATAAGCCTTCCCTACGGAAGGCTTTAGTTGTTAAGGGTAAAAGGAGTTATATATTAGTTAAAAAACATACGAAACTATATTTAGCTACCTTATTACCACTTTAGGGTATTGTTTAGTTCAAAAAACTGTCTTCTATTTGCTTATAAATTAAAACGCAAGCCTTTTGTGCAAGGTTATACAAATTATCAGGCCCGTTTTTAATACCGAACCTTTTTGAGAACAAAGGATCTTCCTTTGTGGATTTCTCATGCTTGAACACATCCCCGTCCCGATTCCTCGGGATGGGTCTTTTTTTTAAAGAAACTGAGACTAAAAAAATTATCAAAAAAATACTAAATTAATTAGTGTTGATAAAATTAAACAGTTATCTTTGATAGCGAATTTACATTTACAACGCAAAACCAGATACATCAATTAAAAATTCAGACAATGAGTAAAACAGACAATTTAGAAAAAACAGAAAGATCGGAGAAATTTAAGGCGCTTAAATTAACGATGGATAAGATCGACAAGGATTTTGGCAAAGGTTCAGTAATGATGATGAGTGATAAAGGAATTGTAGAACAGGAAGTTATTTCTACGGGCTCAATTGGCCTTGATATGGCCTTAGGTATAGGCGGTTTACCAAAAGGAAGAGTAGTTGAAATATATGGTCCGGAAAGTTCGGGTAAAACAACTCTTGCAATTCATGTAATAGCGGAGGCACAAAAAAAAGGCGGTATGTGTGCCTTTATTGATGCAGAGCATGCATTTGACAGTGAATATGCCAAAAAACTTGGCGTTGATATTGATAATTTACTTATTTCTCAACCTGATTACGGTGAGCAGGCATTAGAAATTGCAGACCGACTTATTCTTTCAGGGGCTTTGGATGTAGTAGTTATTGATTCGGTTGCTGCACTGGTACCCAAAAGCGAACTCGAAGGCGAAATGGGCGATAGTAAAATGGGATTACAGGCAAGATTAATGAGCCAGGCTTTAAGAAAATTAACTGCTACCATTCACAAAACCAATAGCTGCTGTATTTTCATAAACCAGCTACGTGAAAAGATCGGCGTTATGTTTGGTAATCCAGAAACAACAACAGGAGGGAATGCATTAAAATTTTATTCTTCAGTTAGATTGGATATTCGCCGTATGACACAGATCAAAGATGGCGACACATCTATTGGTAACCACGTAAAAGTGAAGGTAGTTAAGAATAAAGTAGCACCACCTTTTCGCCAGGCAGAATTTGATATTATTTTTGGAGAAGGAATTTCTAAAGTGGGTGAGATTATAGATATGGGTGTTGAGTTAGGCATCATTCAAAAAAGCGGGAGCTGGTTTAGCTATAATAGCGATAAATTGGGCCAGGGAAGGGAATCAGTTAAACAATTAATGATCGATAACCCTGAAATGGCAAACGAAATAGAATTGCAGATAAGGCAAAAGATCAAGGAATCTTTACTTTCTTAAAGCTGCTATAAAAAATTACTTATTGGGTTAGTAAGTATAAAGCTATTGTGTGTAAAAACGCAATAGCTTTTTTTAAATACTTATTTTTGCTATAAAAAATAATTGAATAAAAAACTTGCAGCACATGTAGCATTAATTTTTGCTAATCTTTTTTTTGCCATAAACCTTACAGCAGTTAAACATCTTGTTAACATGGAACTGGCAAAGCCATTTGGATTAAATGTGGTACGTGTTGGAGTAAGTGTTCTCTTATTTTGGATATTGTTCTTACTTAAACCTGTAAATCTTAAAATAGAAAAAACTGACCGTGGCAGGCTTTTTCTCTGTGCAGTTACAGGAATTGCTATTAACCAGCTCTTCTTTTTAAAAGGGCTTTCGCTTACGTACCCCATTCACGCAGCATTATTGTTACTAATTACACCCATTTTAATTGTGTTTTTTGCCGCATGGCTTTTAAAAGAGCGATTAGGTTTTTTAAAAATTATGGGTTTAGGATTAGGAGTAGCGGGAGCCCTGGTTTTAGTAATGGCAAAAGACAGCTCGGGTGCGGCTAATAATGTGGTTATGGGAGATATTTTTGTGATCATCAATGCTATATCCTACACCATTTACTTTATACTGGTTAAGCCTTTAATGATGAAGTATAATGCCATTGTTATTTTGCGATGGATCTTTACTATCGGATTGTTTTTGATACTTCCTTTTGGATGGTTTGAGTTTGTGCAAATACCGTGGAATCAATATACTGCTATTGATTTTACCAGTATGGGGCTGATAGTAATCGCAGGAACCTTTTTTGCTTACTTATTTAATTTATATGGGATCAAAAATTTAGGAGCATCCATTGCCGGATCCTATATTTATACCCAACCCGTATTTGCAGCGCTTATCGCCATGCTTTTTTTACATGAACATCTAGCAATGTACAAGATACTGGCGGCCCTGCTTATATTTAGCGGTGTTTACCTGGCCAACAAACAAATACAAAATGATTGATTACATGATTGCAGATTCAGATACCGAATACAGTAATGCCGCAACGCTATTTAAAGAATATGCCGCATGGCTAAATATCGACTTGGCTTTTCAGGAATTTGAAAAAGAATTAGGGAGCTTAAAAAGAATGTATGGCCCACCGGATGGGCGAATAATTCTCTGCAAAGTAAAAGATAAATGTGTTGCCTGTGTTGCTATAAGAAAAATAAATAGTGATACGGCGGAATTAAAACGAATGTATGTACAACAACAGTATCAAAAAAAAGGTATTGGAAAAGCGTTACTTGAAAGGGCAATCAGACTGGCAAGAGAGGCAGGCTATTCCTATATAAGATTAGATACACTGAGCCATATGATTTCTGCAATTCAACTCTACAAACAACGTGGATTTTATGAAATACCAGCTTATTACAATAATCCTAATCACACAGCTGTTTATTTTGAGATAAAATGCTGATCAATTACACTTGTTGTATTTTTTAATAACCTGCTTTAAGCTGTAATCCCGGTAAGATAGAAGCTCCCACATGGTTGGTGGAATATTTTTACAACTGCCCATGATGGCATATAACTGGTTAACATAGCCCTTATCTTCCACTATATTTACTTTAGATTTATCGCCACGATATTTTGCCCTGTCATCAGTATAATTTGCAAGCCCACCCTGTAAGTAATACCGTATCACCAGTTGTATAGGCTGTGCATCTGTAGGGGTCTTATAAAAATAAAACGGGATATTAAAATCGTTTTTTACAAAATACAAATTAATCTTAGGGGTAGCATATATTTCATCCAGTATCAAAACGGTATCTATTGTACCTTTTTTAATAAAGTCCAGATCAAGATCAGCTAGATTATCTGCATAAGTTTGCAGGTTGCAACGTATTACAGTGCTGCCTTTGTAATTATTGCTTTTAATTTTAGTTACTTCATTTGCACTCACTTCCAGGGGGTTTGTTCCGCCTACATAAAATATTTTATTGCGAATGTTTATATCACCCCAAAGAGTATCCCCACTATTTTTTACTAGGTAATCTCCTTTCTGGCAAAAACCAGTAAGTGCGATACAGGAAAGAATAAAAGTGCCTAAAATATTCATAATAGTAAATTTAACCCGGTATAGTTAAGTAAAAATACACTTATACAAAATAAATAAGTGATTATAATAAATACAAACGAAAAATTTAAAGGTTTGGTTGTTTAAGCAGAATAAGGCTTTGAAAAATTATTTTTGGGGTAATCAAAAAACAAAAATATTTTTTTTGCATCAGCAAAATTTGCCCAATGCTGAATATCTGCCTCTACTCCGTAAACGGCGCAGGTTGGCATATTATCAGTTTTAACCATTGTATTAAGGCTATTTACAAAGTGAGTAATGCCAGGGTTGTGAGAGAAAATTGCGATAGTACTTAGATTATCTGGCAAAGCGGCAATCACCTTATAAAAAATTTCAGCAGGTGCATGGTATAGTGCAGAAACAAATAAGATATCGTTCTCTGGCATTTTTAAAACCTGCCCAAACAGCTCAGCAGTTTTTTTTGCTCTTTTTGCGGGACTAGAAACTAACGCGTCGATCATAATTTTTTTGTCAACCAATCTTTTTGCCATCATAGGAGCATCTGATCTGCCCCGCTCATTAAGCGGGCGTTCAAAATCATTGCCAAAAAAACTTTGATCACTTTTAGCGTGACGTACAATAAAGATTTTTTTCATTAGTCCTTTTTATAAAATTATAAAATTTTTTGCCAAAGGCGAAATTGTAAACCCTAACTTCTGCAACTTTACATATAAATCTGGCTATGCATACATTTTTTTTGAGGTCAATTATTTTATGTGGAGCTTTATTCATTTTTTCATGTACAGCAACAAAAAAAACAACGCAGGTAGTTGCACATATCAGGAGCTTACAATATCTGGACACGTATATAATACCTTACAATTATGAATATAAAAACACTGTTGTTGGAGGTTTGTCTGGCATTGATTATGATGTTGTCAATGACTTGTATTACTTTATATGCGATGATAGAAGCGATAAAAGCCCCGCCAGGTTTTATACAGCAAAAATATTTTTGAATAACACCGGTATTGATAGCGTGCTGTTTACAGATGTAAAGAATTTATTACAACCCAATGGGTCTGTTTATCCAGGAATTAAAGAAGACAAATTTAAAACGCCTGATCCGGAAAGTATCCGTTACAACGCTAAAAAAGCTTACTTGTTATGGAGCAGCGAAGGCGAAAGAATTATACAAAACGATACTGTTTTAATTGATCCTGCTTTAATTTTTATAAAACCAAACGGGACATACAAAGACAGTTTTAGTATACCGGAAAATTTAAAAATTCAGCCAATTGAAAAAGGACCCAGGAGAAATGGAGTACTGGAAGGATTAAGTTTTGCAGATAATTACCGCTCATTGTATGTAAGTGTGGAGGAACCATTATATGAAGATGGACCGCGGGCCGATGTGTTTGACAACAATGCTTTTATAAGAATAATTAAATACAATGTGCGTACTAAAAAAGGTACAGCTCAATATGCCTATAAACTAGGCCCTGTTGCATATAAACCAAAATCTGAAACAGGGTTTACGATCAATGGGGTGCCAGAGATATTAAGCCTGGTAAACAATGAACTTTTAGTTATTGAACGTTCATTTTCTACCGGAAGAATTCCATGTACTATCAAAATTTTTATTGCTGATCTGAAGGATGCAACAGATGTAACTAACACTACATTAAAGAACAATTCATCTTTTGTTGCCGCCCGCAAAAAATTATTATTGAATATGGATGACCTTGGTATTTATACCGATAATATTGAGGGGGTAACTTTTGGCCCCACCTTGCCCAACGGACATAAAACATTACTGTTTATTGCCGATAACAACTTTAACATGGTACAAAAAACACAGCTGTTGCTTTTTGAAATTCTGGAGAACTGATTTTACTTTATAAATACATTAAGTTAGCTTTGGTAAATAAAATATTGTAACAATGGCACAAAGGATAAAAAAAATTTTGCTCTTCGGAATGTGTTTGTATTTACCTTTTTTCAGTATGGCCTGGGGTGTATTAGGCCATCGTATTGTGGGGCAGATCGCCGACACTTATCTTACTAAAAAAACTAAAAAAGAAATTTATAAAATATTGGGTAACGAATCAATTGCTATAGCCAGCAACTGGCCTGACTTTATAAAATCAGACCCTACTTATGATTACCTGGATACCTGGCATTATATAAGTTTTAAAGGGGGCCTTAGCGAAGAGTTTATAAAAAATTACCTGAGCACTGATACTGTTACCGATGCCTACACAAAAATTAACTGGCTTTCTGAACAACAAAAAAATGCAGCACTTGAACAGGATAAAAAAATATTATACCTCAGGTTACTTGTGCATATTGTAGGCGATATACACCAGCCAATGCATGTTGGCAGGCTGGAAGATCGTGGTGGAAACAATGTTAAATTATTATGGTTTAGCAGCCCAACTAACCTGCATGCAGTTTGGGATTCTAAATTGATAGATTTTCAACAGCTGAGTTATACTGAATATGCATCTGCTATTAATTTTACGACTAAACAACAAAGAAAGCAATGGCAAGCCGAGCCGCTTAATGACTGGATATGGCAATCATATCAATACGCACAAAAAATTTATGCTGAGGCAAAACCTGATGATAAACTTAGCTACGATTATAATTTTAAACATATCAACACCGTAAATCAGCAATTATTAAAAGGAGGTGTCCACTTAGCAGGCTTGCTTAATGATATATTTAGATAAACTTAGTATCCTCTTACATTCTTTCCTTCCATGTAATTCATGAAAGCTTTATTACATACCCTGTTGCCCCCGGGTGTTGGGTAATTACCTGTGAAATACCAATCGCCGGTATTGGTAGGACAGGCTTCATGTAAAGATTCAATGGTTTGATAAATTACACTCACCGGAATATCAATATCAGCAGCTGTAATGAGCTGAGCAATTTTATTAGAGATATCCTCGGGTGTAAAGGGCTTGTAAAGTGCTCTCACAACATTTTCTGTGTGCAGCTGATTGTTGCGTTGTAATTCTTTACACTTATCCAGCATTTCAGATAAGATCCCCTGCTGGCCGGTTTCCTGCAATAATTCGATCGCAGCTCTGAAGGCAATAAAATCACCCATCTTACTCATATCTATACCATAGCAATCTGGGTAACGTATTTGAGGAGCCGATGAAACCACTATGATCTTTTTGGGTTCCAGCCTGGAAAGCATCCGGATGATACTTTCTTTTAAAGTGGTGCCTCTTACAATACTATCATCAATTACAACAAGCGTATCTAATTTTTTTCTTACGGTGCCATAAGTAATATCATACACGTGCTGTACCATTTCATTCCGGCTGCTATCTTCTGTAATAAACGTTCGCAGCTTTACATCTTTAATGGCAATTTTTTCAATACGAATTCTCCTGTTCACCATTTCAGACAATTTCTCTTCATCAAAATCTTTGCCCCAGCTTAATATGCGCTCTATCTTAATTTTATTCAGGTAATCTTCAGCGCCTTTTATCAGGCCATAAAATGCGGTTTCGGCTGTATTGGGAATAAAGGAAAAAATACTATTCTTCAGATCATAATCAATGGCTTTTAAAACAGTATCACTCAGTAGATAGCCGAGCGTATTTCTTTCCCGATAAATTTTTTCATCGCTGCCCCGGCTGAAGTAGATCCGCTCAAAACTACAGGCTTTTCTCTCTTTGGGTTCTACGATCTGTTCCAGGCTATAACTTCCATCTGCCTTTACAATTAAGGCATTACCGGGCATCAGTTCCTTCACCTCGTTTTCCTCCAGGTGAAAAGCAGTACGTATGGCAGCCCGTTCGCTTGCCGCTACTATCACTTCATCGTTTATATAATAATAAGAAGGGCGTATACCATGTGCATCTCTCATAACAAAAGCATCTCCATTGCCCAGCATGCCACTGAAATTAAAACCTCCATCAAAAAGCGGGATAGCTTTTTTTAAAACCTTTACAATATCCATATGTCCAGGAAAAGCTTCATCAGCTTTTACAATAAAATGATAAACTACTTCCATCATAGCCGCAAGGTCGCTTTGACGCTGAAATTCACCCGGGTCAATATTTACAAGCCCGAATAGTTCTTCGGTATTTACAAGGTTAAAATTACCTGCCAGTGCCAGGTTACGTGAAGGAATGGTATGACGTTTAATAAAGGGATGGCAGAATTCCGCATTGTTCTTTCCCTGAGTACCATACCGTAAATGGCCTAATAAAACTTCTCCTAAAAAATTCAGGTGGCCTTTCATTAGTCCCGGGTGATTTTTAATATCCGGTTGATATTTTTCCACCTCGTTATACTCTTTTCCTATTTGTGCAAAAAGATCGGCGATGGGTTGGTTGGCACCACTACGTAACCTATGCATGAAAGGGTAGCCGGGTTCTGTATTTAATTTTACAGCTGCAATGCCTGCACCATCCTGGCCCCGGTTATGCTGTTTTTCCATCAATAGGTATAGCTTATTAAGCCCATACATTACGGTGCCATATTGCTGCTGATAATAACTGAAAGGCTTTCGGAGACGAATGAAAGCAAGGCCGCATTCGTGTTTAATATCGTCGCTCATGATGTGGAGTGAGCCGCAAAGTTAAGGTATTACAAAGAGCTGCAAACAAAAATCCTCCTGCTTTGTGCAGGAGGAGCTAAAGAATTTATATTTAAATGAATTATAAACCGCTTAGGTTTAAACCTACCTGAAAAAGTTTCATATCAGCAGCTACGCCGTCTTTAAAAATATTATTAAACTGGTAGCTACCAAATAAAGAAAAATTGCCATAACCGATCCTTGCAGTTGCAGCTAAACGGGTTGTATTAAAATAAGATTTTGTGCTCTCTTTAGCAGTGTAACTGTTTACAGTAGTGCCGTTTTTATCTAATAATATCTTTCCTTTAGTATGTACATTTAAAAGTGTTCCTACTTTTACACCTATAGCAGCCTTAATGCTTTTGCTTTCATTTTCGGGGTCCATTGTAAAGCGTAATTCCAGCGGCACTTCTAAAAAGGCAGTTGTTAATTTATATTTTTTAAAATGGTCAACGCTGTCAACATTTTTAAATGCCAGGGTATTGGTTTTACCCTTAATATCAACAACCATGTTTTTAAAATAAATATTGCTGGTGCCTACACCCAGGCCAAAAGCAACACTCCATTGTGGGCTACCTTTAAAACGTTGGTCGAGCATAACATAAACATTGGCACCTCTTGCCAACCCTTTCATGCGGCTTTTTATACTATCTGGTACGCCGGTCCAATGGTCGCTTGTTAGTTGTAACATTAAATGATCTCCGGTACGGGTCATAAATCCACTATTCTTTTTTTTATCCTGGGCAGTGGTGGTAAAAGCGGTTACTAAAGCAAAAACAATAAATAATAATTTCTTCATAATCAATTTTGAAGCTGCAAATTAACGGCAAATTATTTAATGAAGCGTTAAAATAACCTTTTACGAATATTTAGGGCGTAGGGCAACCAGCTTAAGTAGCTTTATAATTACCTTTTTGCATCTGCTTTTTTGCAAAAAACAAAAGGCTACCATTTTTGGTAACCTTTTTGTTTACATGTTGTGGGCCCACCTGGGCTCGAACCAGGGACCACCTGATTATGAGTCAGGTGCTCTAACCAACTGAGCTATAGGCCCTTTCTTTAAGTGTATACAGCTAAGAAATATTTTAAAATTTACTATCCCGTAACAGCAAATATAATATTAACCATTTGTGGTCGGCAAAAGTAAGATAAATCAACTATTCCAGTTCTATTTTTGTTTAAAAATTATTACAACATATACTGTAAACAAAATAATGACTCTACCTTAACATAATAGCTGTACCTTAAAGTACCAATTTGCTAAGCTACATCCTTCTTGCTATATGTTAAAGCCAGATGAAATAAAAGAACTTCAACTAAAAATTGCTGAAAACAATGACGACCATGCATTTGGCCAGTTGTATATTGGGTACTTTTATAATTTACAGAAATTTGCCAATTCAATAATTAAAAACAGGGAGTTAGCAGAAGAAATTGTTTCGGACGTATTTATAAAACTATGGCAAAGCAGGGTCAATTTGATAAAAGTTGAAAATTTAAAACTTTACCTGTACATAAGTACAAAAAATACTGCCCTCAATTATTTATCCAGGCATTTTCGTAAAAAAATTATTTCGCTTGATGAAATGTCTTTAAATATACCCGCCGTAAGTTACAATCCCGAAAACCTCATGATTACCAACGAGGCTGTAAAAAAGATTGAATTTGCAATACAAAACCTGCCATTGCGTTGCAGGTTAATCTTTAAACTGGCTAAAGAAGATGGCCTTAAATACAATGATATTGCAAAACTGCTCAACATATCTGTAAATACAATAGACAACCAGATGGCCATTGCTTTAAAAAAAATAAGCAGTGCCATAAATTTTGATTTTAAAAAATTCCCCAACCATTTTCATAAGAAATAACTCTTAACCCAACATTATTTTATAAAGCATTAGTAGATAATAGAAATTCTATTGTCTATAATAGTACGTGGAAGAAAAAACAGAACATATATGGTATTTGGTAGCCAGAAAATTTTCGGGTGATGCAACTGTTGAAGAATTGGCAGAGTTAGATTTATTGCTTGTACAAAATCCCTGGGAAAATTATTCCATGGAAATTTTGAATGATCTATGGCATTCAGCATCTCGTACAAACGAACTGTATGCCGAAAATAAATACAAAGAGCTTGTATTGCGTATGCAACGCATGGGTATTGATGAGGGCAGGTTTACTGATAAAGACGAAATAATAATAAGCGATGAGGTTATAAAAACCAAAAGCTCAAAAAAATGGATGGTTGCAGTAGCCTCTTTTATTGTAACAGGCCTGGTTATTTTCTTTTTATTAAAAAATAATTCATTACCTGATAATACCACACCGCAGCCGTTGGCTAAACACGAAATTAAAACAAAATACGGATCTAAAACCAGCCTGGTGCTGCCCGATGGAACTAAAGTATGGCTAAATGCCGGCAGTAAAATGATTTATAATAAGGATTTTGGAGCTGAGTTGCGTGAAGTAAATTTAACAGGCGAAGCCTATTTTGATGTTGTAAAAAATGCAGATAAACCCTTTATTATACACGCCGGCAATATTAAAATAAAGGTACTGGGCACTGCATTTAATGTAAGAAGCTACCCCGATGAAAAAAACACCGAAACCAGTTTGATAAGAGGAAGCCTGGAAATAACCCTGAATGAAACTAAGGAAAAATACATACTTAAGCCATATCAAAAACTGGTTGTTAATAACAACCCTGCGTTGGCCGCAAAAACTAATAATGCTAATAATTTGCCTGATGGCGAACAACCAATAACTGATATTGAATTGGGGCGCTTATCTGTAATGGCGCAGGATAGCTCCATCGTAGAAACAGCATGGGTTTACAACAGGCTCGTTTTTAATGGCGAAACATTTGATGAAATTGCACATAAAATGGAAAGGTGGTATGCTGTAAATATTGTTATTAAAGATGATAAATTAAAAACAATAAAATTTACCGGAATTTTTGAGAACGAAACTGTTGATCAGGCATTAGGAGCCTTTCAACTTACAACCCCCTTTAAGGTAAACAATAAAAATGGGCAAATAATTATTTCAAAATAAAAAACGCTATATGAGAAAAATCCATTTTTTTAACAGCTCCTGAATAAAAAAAAAGTCGGGAAATGTTGACGCATTCCCCGACAAGGCTAATAAAAAAAACGAATCACCGTAACAAAAGCTTGCG
>JAYUYX010000163.1:0-4501 GCA_043752205.1 Chitinophagaceae bacterium | reverse complement strand
ATTATCTCGGTAAAGGTTTTATACAAATAAAATAAATGCAGCCAATACAAAAAAGGATCAGCATTGTTTTTTGGATATTGGCTATATTGGATGTTATTGGTATTGCTGCCGGGATTGAAGTATTGCATTTTATAGCAAAGCCTTTGCTTATACCGGTTTTGATTGTTTTGTTATTTTATTCAAGATCAGTAACTGCAGGTAAAAAACTATTATTGATCGGCTTATTTTTTTCCTGGCTGGGAGATGTACTTTTAATGCTGGAACAAAAACATCCTTTGTTTTTTATTTTTGGCTTAGCCAGTTTTTTAACCACCCATATTTTCTATATCATTTATTTTTTGAGAATAAAATCACACGAGGCATCACTGCTACAAAAACAACCTTTGCTCATTGCGTTGGTTCTTGCGTATGGAATAACGCTGGTCTGGCAACTCTACCCTTATTTAAGCGACCTCAAATTGCCAGTTATCATTTATGCAGCCGTTATCTGCAGCATGTTGCTTTGCAGCCTGCACATTTTTTTTAAAGTAAATAAAAAGGCTGCCCGGTATTACCTGTTGGGTGCTGCCGCATTCGTTCTTTCTGATTCATTGCTGGCCATTAATAAATTTTACCAGCCTTTTGCGTATGCAGGCATATTTATTATGCTTACTTATTGTGCAGCACAATATTTTATTGTACGTGGCTTTATAGAACAGGATAACATATGACCAAAGCACAATTATTACAGGAGCTTTCCGGCAATACCTGGGTAATGATAAAACCCTCTCCCATTGAAGGTATTGGCGTATTTGCATTACAGGATATCCCAAAAGGCTGCAGGGAGATGTTTAGCAAAACAAATGAACATGAGCAATGGATCACCGTTTCAAAAAAAGAAGTAGAAAATTTACCTGCGCATGCTAAAGCATTGATAGAAAACTATTGCCTGTATGATGCCGAGAATTATTTTGTATCTGATTATGGCTTTAAAAAGATGGACCTGGTAAATTTTTTAAACCATGCTGATGAGCCTAATCTTATCTCCATAAATGATGGTGAATTTTTTGAAGCGATCCGGGATATCAAAAACGGCGAAGAGCTGTTTATTGATTACGGACAGATCGTGGATGAGGAATAGGTTCCTGCTTCATGCTTTTCAGCATAAAAAAATTGATCAGCAACGCACTCAGCATTGGCACATAAATGATACAGAAAAACGTAAAATAACTTACAGTTACTTCCGGCACTGGTTGCACCTGCACCAGCAACTGCCCTCCTATCACCGTTTGTGAAAAGACTACACTTCGAATCAGGTTCCAGCCCAGGTGTATGGCAATGGGAATATACAATGAAAATGTTTTTGCATAACCATAGGCATATACCAATCCCATTAAACCTGTAGTTAAAAAAGTAATGAGCATTTGTAGCGGCTGCCCAATCACTTCATGAGAGTACCAATGATAGATACCAAAAGCTATTGCCGAAATGATGATGCCTTTTGTTGCTCCCAGTTTTTTGATCAGGATATAGAGTAACACTCCTCTAAAGATCAATTCTTCAAACAACACTGATTTTACATTCCACCAAATACCTGTTAAAATAAGACTAGCGTTAAATTTCGGATTAAGTTCCCACTCCTGCTTTGCGAAAAGCATCCTCATAAAAAAATCGGAAGAGCTACATAATGCTGTTACAATAAAGAACAGAACAAAGCCTAGTAACCTTTTGCGGGTGGGATAGAAACCCAGTACACCTAAATTCCCTTTTTCAAAAAGCCAGATAAGTAACCAGGAAATAAGAAGCTGAACGATTATACCAAGCATAAATGTTTATTGCAGTTAAGCACAATATAATTATTTGCAGATGATAATGTGAGCATATTGAGGCTTATTTCACACATGCTATTCGAAGACAGAAAAAATATCTGAATTTGGCCTGCCCGCAATCAATAAAAACGGTTGATTTACACTTCTCATTGATTTTATAAGGAGAAGTTAAGGATTTAGCGGTACAACCGTAAGTTTATTAACCCGTATGATCTTAAGCCAATGTAAAAAACGAATAATAGCATAAGTGGGATCAAGTTCGTACCAACGGAAACCAAAGTTTGTAGCAGAAGGGTTTTTATGGTGGTTATTGTGATATCCCTCTCCCATCATCAACAAATCAACCTTAAATAAATTGGTAGAGGTATTTTTTACAACGAAGTTCTTTGAACCATATTTATGTGCATACCAGTTGATGATCATTCCCTGAATAGGTACCATTAGAAAATGAATGGGCAATAAAATAAACCACCAGCCTGAAGGTGCATAAGTTACATAGAAGATTATATATGCGGCTATCCAGCCCAGTCTTGAAGCCCATGAATTAGCTATCTTATCTAAAAGTGGCCAGTCGGGTACATTTTTTAAAAAGCGAGGTTCTACTTCCAATGTTTTTTGATAAATACCAGAAGACACATCACGGGTACGCCGCATCATTTTAAATATACTGCTATCAAACATCGGCGAATGTGGGTCTTTATCTGTATCTGTGTAAGCATGATGCATACGATGCATGATGGCATATGCCCTGGGACTTATGTAAGACGAACCCTGGGTAATATAGGCCATAATATAAAAGAACCGCTCCCAAAATTTATTCATTGTGAAGGCAGCATGTGCGGCGTAGCGGTGCTGAAGAAAAGTCTGCATAAAAAGAGACAAGTACCAATGACATATAAAAAAAAGAATAATAATTAACATGAGGTTATGGCAATATTGTTTGTGGAATAAATGATTGTTATAAGTTACGCTTAAAATACCATGCCAGTTTGCATACTCCTGTTAATAAAGTGCATTTAAAAAAATATTTTTTTCTGTAAAATTTTTATGCAACTAAATCATTTTTTTTGCGTCTTAGCGATTTTTAAACCGTATAAAAATCCCTCATACATTTCTGCAGGAGGGATTGTATTTTTTTTGTAGAAGTAAATTTTACATCTCACATTATTAATATTAATATCCACCCATTCCGCCCATATCAGGTGCGCCATGGCTGTGTGCTTCTTCTTTTTTTGGTTTGTCTGCTATTACACATTCTGTGGTTAACATCATACCTGCAATAGAAGCAGCATTTTCCAATGCAACACGGCTAACTTTAGTAGGATCAATAACACCAGCTTTGAAAAGATTCTCATACTTTTCAGTATGTGCATTAAAACCATAATCACCCTTACCTTCTTTAATTTTATTTACAACCACACTTCCTTCAAAACCTGCATTTTCAACAATAGTACGTAAAGGCTCTTCAACCGCACGACGGATGATGGCAATACCGGTTGTTTCATCTTCATTGCTACCTTTCATTTTTTCTAATACATCACTTGCACGTACATAAGCAACGCCACCACCTGGTACAATACCTTCTTCAACAGCAGCTCTTGTTGCATGTAATGCATCATCAACACGGTCTTTCTTTTCTTTCATTTCAATTTCAGTAGCAGCGCCAATATATAATACCGCAACACCACCGGCCAGCTTAGCCAAACGTTCCTGTAATTTTTCTTTATCGTAATCAGAGGTTGTAGTTTCAACCTGGGCTTTAATTTGGCTTATCCTTGCAGCAATATCCTTTTTAACGCCCTTACCGCCAACAATAGTTGTATTGTCTTTATCAATGGTAATGCTTTCAGCAGAACCTAAATATGTAAGATCAGCATTTTCTAATTTAAAACCCTGCTCTTCGCTAACAACAATACCTGCAGTTAAGGTGGCAATATCCTGTAACATTTCTTTTCTTCTGTCGCCAAAACCCGGTGCTTTTACAGCAGCAACTTTAATAGTGCCACGTAATTTGTTTACAACCAAAGTAGCCAATGCTTCGCCATCAAGATCTTCTGCAATGATCACTAAAGGGCGGCCGCTTTGAGCAACTTTCTCCAATATGTGCAGGATATCTTTCATGGTAGATATCTTCTTATCATAAATTAAAATGTAAGGATTGCTTAATTCAGCCTGCATTTTTTCGCTGTTGGTTACAAAGTAAGGAGAGATATAACCACGGTCGAACTGCATACCTTCTACCACATCAACAGTGGTATCGGTACCCTTTGCTTCTTCAACAGTAATAACCCCTTCTTTACCAACTTTAGCCATTGCCTGGGCAATTAAAGCACCAATTGCTTTATCATTATTAGCAGAAATAGAAGCTACCTGCTCTATCTTCTTGCTGTCACTTCCAATTTTTTCAGATTGTTTACGCAGATTTTCAACAATAGCAGTAACTGCTTTGTCAATACCACGCTTTAAGTCCATTGGGTTTGCACCTGCAGCAACGTTCTTTAAACCTTCGCTGATGATAGCCTGTGCTAAAACGGTTGCCGTGGTTGTACCATCACCTGCAATATCTGCAGTTTTAGAAGCTACCTCTTTAACCATTTGTGCACCCATATTTTCAATAGGATCCTCCAGTTCAATTTCTTTGGCAACAGTAACACCATCTTTAGTAACTGTTGGGGCACCAAACTTGCGTTCAA
>JAYUYX010000162.1:0-24935 GCA_043752205.1 Chitinophagaceae bacterium | reverse complement strand
TCGCCGTAACGCAAAACATCATTAAATAACGGCAAGTCCCACAACCAAACATGCACCGGCGTAGAGACTCGCCGTAAAGCTAGATACACAACCCCCGGGAGCAAATTTTCCCCCATTCACCCTAATACCCTGAATAAATCTGTAGATTTGCTGCAACTAACAACTATGAGAACAACTGCTTATTTATTGCTGTTTTCCATCCTTATTATTTTTTCCGGCTGTTTTGAAATTATTGAACAGGTGTTTTTAAAAAATGATGGCTCAGGTAATTTTCAGCTGGTACTTAATATGAGCAAAAGTAAAACCCGGCTTAACTCCATTATTAAAATGAAAACAGTAAACGGGCGTGATGTACCCTCTAAAGATGAAATAAAGAGGAAGATCGCTGATATTGAAAAAACGGTAATCAAAACAGCTGGCATCAGCAATGTAAAAACCACAATGGACTTTGAAAATTACATCATGGGTATCAGCTTTAATTTTAATAAGATAACCCATGTAAATGACGCCGTTAAAAACGTGTACCTGAAAGAGAATGATAAGGGCAAGGCAGCACAAAAAGTATATGATTACAATGCAGCCGGCAACCTGTTTACCCGGCTTAATTTATTTTCCGTAAAAGATGATTATAAAAAACTGAGCAATGCCGATAAGGAAGTATTTGCAACAGCCAATTACACATCCATTTTTAAATTTGAAGGCACTATAGCTGCCGTATCCAATGCAGCAACAAAGATCTCTCCCAGTAAAAAAGCGGCCATGCTTAAGCTGAACGCATTGGATATTATTACAGAAAGAAGATCAATTGAAAATAAAATAACCCTAATCAAATAACCGGTATGAAAAAAATTATTGTAGCCCTTACCCTGTGCTGCTTAGCAGGCACGGTAACCAAAGCCCAGGATTTTGTAAACCTTGTGCCTTCATCTGCTACCCTGGTAATAAAATATTCAGGAGAAAATTTCAGTAAAACATTGCCACTGCAAAAATTAGACAGCTATGGGTTTATAAAAGATGATTTTTTTAAAATACTGCGTATTGATACCCTTACTTCTTTACAAAATATAGGAATTGATTTTGCACAGGATTTTTACCAGTACCTGAGCATGGAAGATACCTGCATGAACTTTGTTACCCTGCTTAATCTTAAAAACGAAGCCCAATTTGTGAAACTGATGAAAGCCAATTATGGTTCATCAAAAAAAATAATAAAGAAAAAAGGTATGAGCTTTATGCCCGTTTCAGAAACCAGTTATGTAGGCTGGAATAAAACCAAAGCTATTATAGTTAACAGCAGCTATCAAAACAGAAAGAGTTACTACAGCAGGTATTATGGTGATTACACGACTGTAGATACTGTTACTACTGTAGTAGATACTACCATTACCACAACTGAGATCTACTCCGATTCTGTTATGGTAGAAATGGATTCAACAGTAGTTGTAACTGATACTACAACGGTGATAGTAAAAGAAGAAGAAGATGTGGAGCTAAGGCAAATAACTGACAGTATTAATAATTTAAAATGGGAGCTATGGGAACAACAGCAGGATATGATCGCTAAAAAACAACAACAGTTTGCAGCACAAAAAATTATCAATAACTCTCTTGCAGGAAATATTAATTCTATCAAGAATGATATGAGTTACAAAAAAATAATTGATCCCGCTGCACATGTAAGTGTATGGATGAATACCGAGAACATATTATCACAATACTCAAGTTTTTTCGGCGGGGGTGGATTTAACCCATTTGGTAACATGCCATTCAACAGTACAGATACATCTTCAGGTTTTAATTCATCTGTGAACCTGTATTTTGAAAAAGACAAATTACGGATGGAGAATAAATCATTTTCGGCAGATGCGAAAATGAATAGCATGATGCTTAATGTAATGAACAGTACCCAGAATAATGCTTTAGTTAATTATGTAAACCCGGGCAATATTGGTTATTTCTCTGTAAGCATTAATACAGAAGCAATGGCCAATTATTATTATCCCATGATGAAAAAGTATTTGAGCAATTCGCTTTACATGAATGAATATTCCGACGTGGTAGACATTTATATTGATCTGCTTGAAATTGTTATTGATGAAAAAGGTATTGCAGACCTCATGCCCGGTAACTACATGTTTGTAGTGCATGATATGAAACCACAAATAGTTGACTACACTGACTATGAGTATGATGAAGAATACAACAGAAAAGAAGTTAAAAAGACAAAGAAAGAAATATCACCTGATTTTACTTTTGCCATGGAAACAAAAAAAGAAGGATTCATGCAGAAGCTTGCTAACCTGCCCGTAAAGTATGCTAAAAAGGGTGGCTACAACTATACTCAAAAAGACGGCTATTATGAATTAGCTTTTGATACGGGCAAATACCCTATCAAAAGCCTCTACTTTATGGTAAAGGATGGTAAAGCTATCGTTACCACTTCAAAAGAAGTTATTAATATGTCCATCAGTAACACCGGCTATACCATTGATGCAGAAACAAAAAATGCTATCCGTAACAATAACTACGCTTTAGGCATAAACACCAAACGCCTCATTCAAAAATTAGAAACACAGCTCAGCACCGATGTAAATAAAAAAATCAGTGAATATTTGCTTACAAACCTGGGAGATCTCAAAATGCAAAGTGGGGTTAAAGATGGTATGATACAGGGCACTACTACTTTAAATATTAAAGGCAGCCATACTAACAGCCTCGAATTTTTCTTTAACATGATGGATGCCATTAACAATATTATAGAACAGGATAAGCAGGAAAAAGAGAAAAAGCTATACTAGATGAACAAAAAAAAATGGGCTTTACTGATACTGGTAGCCATTTTTGTGTTTGGCTATGTAAAATTATTTTACAAAACGTATAGTAAAACTGCTGTAGCTAAAAGTGCTGACTGTATTATTGTACTGGATGTAAAAAGAATAACCAATACCCTCATCTGGCAATACATAACCACACCCAGCCAATGGAAGGGCGGCAGGTTGTTTTCCAAAAAAGATGATAAGGTAAGCTGGAAAGACATGTTTGTTTTACCTGATTATGTGTTTGCATTTCATGCTAAAGGCCAGCCAGCAAATGCCTGGTATATGCTGCTGAGCATAAAAGATAAAGGCGACTTTGAAAAAGGTTTAGCGCAATTTCAATTTGAAAAAATAAGTGAGCATGAGCAGGTGAGTAAAATACAGGGCATCCGTTTTTTTATACATGATAATAAAGTTTTAGTAGCTAATGCTGCTGTTACAGATACAGCATACTTAGCAGCAGTTGCTAATGAACTGTTTACCAAAAAAGCCTATACCCCTACAGCCACACTTTCAACGGCAATCAAAGCAAAAAGCCACCTGGCTGTTTATATTGCACCAAATGATTTTTTACAAAAGGAAACTGTTGTTGCTGCCAATTTTAACAAGAAAAAAATTGAGATCACGGGAACTATCACTGCAGGTAAGCAATATATTTTTACACAAAACAATTTTAAATTTAACTCTGGTTACTTGGCCACAGCAGGTTTTACGCAACCATCGGAGGCAGTTTATGCCCTGCTGAGCAACACCCATAAAGAGAAGATATCAAAAGCACTAAATATAAATATTGATTCTGTTATGCTGCAAAGCAATAAAAGCTACAGCATAAACCTGGCAGCTATAAAGCAAAGAGCAGACTCTGCCATTACCTATACCTATGATGATGAATTTAATAAGGTAGAAAAAGTAGTGATCAATAATATACAGGAACCTGCATTTAATTTTACTATAACCGGCGATAGTATAGCAACGATCTATAGCTATTTTGAGCGCAATAATAAACTTGAAAAAACAGCAGCAGGTGATTTGTACACTCCCATGCCGCTTGTAAAATCCTATTGCAGAATTAAAAATCAAAAGCAATTATCTATTACATCTGCTAATTACACTGCAGGTTCAGAAGATCAATCTATTAATGCTGTTTTATTCTTAAACCTTGCGTTAACAAAGATCCCTGTTGATCTTAATAAATATTTACCAGGTTATGTACAGCAGGCAATATCCAATTTAGCTGAAGTAAAATTATTGGTAACTAAAAGTAATGAGCAGGTTTTATTTTCGGCCGTGTTTGAAAAAAAGAAGAATGATCTTCCGGTAATAAAACTTTAGCTGTTTACCTGCAACAACACACTTTAAGCCTTATTTACAAAAGTAGAATAGCCTGTTAAAACAATATCCTTTTTAATCATTATTTTTATACAAACTCCTTTCTTTGTATGCCCAACCTGAATTTTGATATTCATTTTAAAGACCTGTTTGAAAATACCAGTGATCTTATTCATTTTTTGAATATGGATGGTATTGTTGACCTGGTTAACCCCGCATGGCTTATAACCCTGGGTTATCATAAGGAGGAAGTAGAAGGCAGAAGTATTTATGAATTTATGCATGAGCCCTGTATTAAAGATTTCCGGGCTGCCCGCAGCAAAGCCATATCCACAAAAGAGAACATTGAGCTTATTACAACCTTCATGACCAAAACTGCCCAGGAAGTAGTAGTTGAGGGCCAGATAACTTGCTTTTATACAAACGACAATGGAATATATACACGAGGTGTTTTTAAAAATATTACAGCCAAAAAAATAGCAGATAAGAAAATAGAGATCAGTGAAAAAAGATTAAAAACCTTTTTTCAAAGCGGGCCCGATGCGGTGATTGTGATAAATGAAAACCAGGAAATACTGGAATGGAACCCCAAAGCAGAGAGCATTTTTGGATATACAGCAGATGAAGTAATCGGTGGTTCTTTAGCATCTACTATTATTCCTCCACAATATCGTGAAGCACATAACCGGGGTATGGCGCATTTTTTAAAAACCGGCGAAGGCCCTGTACTAAATAAGACCATTGAAATAACTGCCCTGCATAAAGATGGGCACGAGTTTTATATCAACCTCAGCATATCCAATGTAAAGCTTGAAGGTGAATGGATCTTTATTGCATTCCTTTCAGATATTAGCGACAGGAAAAGAACAGAAGAAGCACTTATACGCAAAGAAGCAGAATTGATGCAGGCAAAGCTGCTGGAAGAAAAAAAAGATGAATTTATTTCTATTGCCAGTCATGAATTAAAAACTCCTTTAACCACAATAAAATCTTACGCACAATTGGCGCTGAGTATGGGTAAAGATAATATACCGGCTGATATACAGAGATGTCTTGTAAAAGTAGACCAGTACGCCGACAAATTGAATTTTCTTATAAATGAATTACTCGATGTATCACGCATTCACGGAGGAAAACTCAGCCTTAACAAAGTCGAAATAGAAATGAATTCATTTCTTGCAGAAGTGCTTAATTCAATGCAGCAAATTACGGGTGAGCATACAATAATTATAGAAAAAAATGAATCAGCCAAAGTAAATGTTGATACGCTCAGAGTGGAGCAGGTAATTGCCAATATAATCAGTAATGCAGCTAAGTATTCTCCTGGCAAAGAAAATATAATTGTAAACTCATATAAAAAAGACAATTCGGTTATTGTTTCATTCACTGATTATGGAATAGGTATTCCGCCGAAAAAAATAAATCTTATTTTCGACCGTTTCTATCGTGTGGATGAAGCATCAAAACACTTCAGTGGCCTTGGAATCGGGCTCTTTATCTCCTCAGAAATTATTAAGCAGCATGACGGTAATATCTGGGTAGAAAGTAAGGAAGGCGAAGGAAGTACTTTTTATTTCAGCCTACCGCTGGCAGAATAATATTATCATTATCTCAATATAAATTTCATGGAACTCAGCCTTGCACAAAAGATCGCAAAATTCTTTTCATCTGAATCCCTGTTTGAAAAAATGAAAGCTGATTCTATGTTGTACCGCTTTACCTGCTCCTGCGGCAAAGAAACCAGCATCTGGGATATTGGTGGAATCCGCTACAAAGCTTCCGGAACTCCAAGGACCTGGATAAAGTGCCCACACTGTGGGAAAAGGTCTTTGCAAAAAATTTACAAGATCCAATCATAACATCATGAACCAGCAGATAGCCCATATAGCCCTGGTAGTAAAAAACTACGATGAAGCGATAGCATTTTATACCAACAAACTAAACTTTACCCTTATTGAGGATACAAAGCTGAGCGAAACAAAACGCTGGGTAATGGTAAAACCAAAAGGTGATGGACAATGTTGTTTATTGCTGGCACAAGCTGCAAATGAAGAGCAGAAAAGCCGTGTAGGTAATCAAACCGGCGGCAGAGTTTTCTTATTTTTATATACCGATGATTTTTGGAGAGACTATAATAATATGCTGCAACAGGAAATAAATTTTGTAAGATCCCCTGTACAAGAACCTTATGGAACCGTTGCTGTATTTGAAGATCTGTATGGCAATTTGTGGGACCTGATAGAGCCTGCAGTTAAACCCGTGTGAACTAATTATTAAGTAAATACATTTGTTTTGAGCAGAAATTTTTTGGCTCTCCAATAATTAAAATAAGAGGCTGCCTTTTACAGGACAGCCTCTTATGAAAATTATAATCAAATTTGTTTATGGGAATATCCCTAATTCTGCATAACTGTTTGCTACTTTATTAATGGCACTTACATAAGCTGCCGTACGCATATCAGGTATATCGGGGTTACTTTTCCATATTTCCATAATCTCCCTGGTGGCTGCAATCATGGTTTCTTCCAAACCACTATGCACCAAATCAACTTCCTCAGGTCCGTGCATAATGAAATTTCTTTCAACCTGGCTTACTTTTTTACCACTCAATTCTTCTATCTGTCCTAAAATATGTGAGTTCAAATTTTCGGTAAATCTTTTTTCCATACGGCCATAACGAACATGGCTTAAATTTTTCAACCACTCAAAATAACTTACGGTTACACCACCTGCATTCAGGTACATATCCGGAACACACAAAATTCCTTTTTGTGTAAACACTTCATCGGCTTCAGGTGTGCAGGGGCCGTTGGCTGCTTCGCCGATGATCTTTGCTTTTACCCTTGGTGCATTTTGGCCATTAATAACATTTTCAAGTGCTGCCGGAATTAAGATATCACATTCCAGTTCCAGTGCGTCAGTTGTAAGAGCCAGGTTGGTTGCACCGGGAAAATTTAAAATTGAACCGGTTGCTTTACGGTGTTGAAAAACTTCTTCTTCATTCAAGCCATTGGCATTATAAATGGCCCCTTCATATTCTGCAAGTCCAGTTACTATTGCGCCATGCTCCCTAAAGAATTTGGCACTGTGGTAACCCACATTACCCAAACCCTGTACCACTACTGTTTTCCCTTCAATACCAACAGTCAGTCCCAGCTTAGCCATCACGTCTTCCATATTACATACCTCACGTATGCCAAAGAAAACACCAAGGCCTGTTGCTTCGGTGCGGCCACGTACACCACCCTGCGTTACTGGCTTACCGGTAACACAACCTGCAGCATCTATCTCCCCGGGTTTTAATGAAGCATAGGTATCTACTATCCACGCCATCTCTCTGGAGCCGGTTCCATAATCCGGTGCAGGCACATCAATGCCAGGCCCTATAAAATTTTTCTTCACCAATTCAGATGTGTACCGACGTGTGATTTTCTCCAATTCGTATTCGCTGTATTTACGTGGGTTGATCTTGATACCGCCTTTTCCCCCACCAAAAGGTACATTTACAATGGCACATTTGTAAGTCATTAAACTGGCCAATGCCATCACTTCATCCTGGTTTACCTCATCACTAAAACGGATGCCGCCTTTGCAGGGAGTTTTATGATGACTGTGTTGCACACGGTAAGCTTCAATTACTTCTATAGTTCCATCATCACGCTTTACCGGAAAACGCATTTGATAAACACTGTTGCAGGCTTTAATCTGTTCTAAAATTCCCAAATCCCAATGAGTAAATTTGGCTGCTTTGTCAAAGCTTCTTTCCACACTCTGGAAAAAGCTGTAAGGCTGGTTAGCACTCATAAAATTGATTTTATATTAGCAATCGTTATTTTGAAAGAGTTTGGTGTTTGTGATTTTTTGTTTGTAGTTAGCAAACATTTGTATTTCAATTTAGTATCGTTGTGAACTTGTACTTGTTGTTCTTTTTGCAACATGTCCTCATTAATCCCTACCCTTCTCCAGCCTGCTTATCTTCCTGTCTAATAAAAAAACATAAATGAATAAGCCAATTAAAATGGTAAGACAAACTGCTACTACTACATATATCTTACCATTGCTCCGCATTACATCTGCCATTTCGGGTTTGTTCTGGGCAAATAAAATATTGCTACATAAACTAAAAACCACAAACAACAAACTGCAAACTATCTTATTCATTTATCAGCGATTTATCTTTAATTAATTGTAATCTTATTCTTAAGGTAGCTATCCAAATACCCAATAAAGTCCAGCCAATAACAGCCGGATAAAAAACCATCCGCAGTCGGCTGTCAACATCCTTAAAGTTCAGGGCAGGGTTACCGCTTTCGCTGCCGGGTGCGCCCGGGTGTAAACTTCCTACTAACCTTGGGATTATCCAAATGCATGGAAACAGCATGGCAAATGCAAAAATATTATATACAGCACTTACCCTTGCTTTCTTATCCATATCAGTAAATGAGCCACGCAAAACAAAATAGGCCCCGTAAATTAATAGTGCTATTGCGGTGCCGATCAGTTTTGGTTCCTTCATAATACTGCTCAGCGACTGGCTTTGATCGGTAACCCAGGTATAACTGGCCCATATGATTCCGGTGAGATATCCAAGTATGCCAAGAAATGAAGCCATTCCTGCAAAATGTTGGGCAAAAATATCGTTGCGTAAATTAAACCCACGCAGATATTTGATACTGTATACAAAACTTACGCAATACAATATCATCATGGCAAACCACATACAAACATGAAAATACAGGTTGCGTATGGTTTCATTTAAAATAAATAACCGGGGCACATCCATCAGCAAGCCGCCCACAACCGTATAGATTAACAAAAGAAAGGATAATATTTTCCACCAGTTTTTCTTCAAAAAAAGAAATTTATTGAGTTGGCAAAGGTAGGGTAAACCAGTACAAAGAATTAAAAAAAAATGTTTTTTACAGGGTCAATCCTTCCATAAATACGGAAAGAGAATTACAGCCAATGAGATAACCAAAACATCAAGACCCAGCACCAATGCGGATAACTGCAAAACTGCACCCTCCTTAAATACTTCTGCAAATGCGGCTTTGCTCAACCGCATCAATAATAAAAGCTGCGGTAAAATAACCGGAAACCCAAGAATAGCAATTAACGCTGCATTTTGATTGGCTTTTGCCGCAAGGGCGCTCATTAAAGTGAAAACGATGCTGATACTGGCGCCGCCCAGTACCACGATACCCATGAACCGAAGCATATTATCTACTGGGTTATTTAAAAACACCACAAAAAGAAAAAGGCTGAGGAGGCTCATTACTGTCATGAGCACTAAGTTGTATAGCATTTTTGCTATGATGAACTCAACCGGCGATGCTATGGAATAAAAATACAGCATACGCCCCCGGCTTTCCTGCAAAAAACTTTTAGCCACAGCATTTACACAAATAAATAGCTGGATAACCCAAAACAAGCCATTCCATACATTGCCAGCCATATTATCTGTACTCATTGATAAAAAGAGTACATAAATGGTGGCAGCTATATAAAGCAATATGCCATAAAAAGTATGCTTTTGCCTGAACTCCAGCAATACATCTTTGTGTAACAATGTATAAATACGGTTTACCATTGCTGCAAATTAATACATTAGATATAATGCTGTACATATTTACTTCACATACATTATATTTCGTTTTTAATTTTGGATTATCTTCATAGCATAATACTAAAACTATGACTATACAACTGCGTTATCTATTATTGGCAGGCATAATTATCAGTCTTGCCAATTCCTGTAAAAAAACTGAACCTACACCAGTGCCTACCCCGGTCAGCACAGTTATTGCCCCGCCTCCTGCATTTGGTTTTTATGTTGTGGGGTATTTTCCATCTTACAGAACTGTAGCATCGGTGCCGGATGTAAAATTCAGGATGTGCAATGTTATAAATTATGCATTTGCAACTGTTAACAGTACAGGCAATGCCGTATTGGGCAACAGTAACCATTTAATAGAAGTAAAAACTAAAGCCAAAAACAATGGCGCTAAGATATTCTTAAGTATCAGCGGTATTGCTGCAGATTTTAAAAACATGGCAGCTACTGCTCCAGGAAGAACCTCTTTTATAAATCAAATAATGAATCTGGTAAGAACTTATGGTTTAGATGGAGTGGATATGGATTGGGAATTCCCACGAACAGATGATGGCACCGATGTAACATATACAGCATTAATGAAACAGTTAAGCGATAGTTGCCATACTGGAAGTAAATATTATTTAACAGCTGCTATTACTGCAGGAAAATATGCAGGCGCAGTAAGGGATGCTATTAAAAGTGAATTATGGCAGGGTAACTATGTAGATTGGTTTAATATTATGAGTTATGATGACTTTAGCACAACCATTCCTTACAGGCATCATTCTGATTACACGCTGGCCAATACAAGCTTTAACTATTGGATAAATACACGTGGCTTACCGGCATCAAAAGCGGTTTTGGGCATACCAGGTTATGGAAGACCCAGCGGCATCACACAAAGTGGCACAGTGCTTAGTTATAACGATATTTTATTACAGGGAGGTAACCCCCAGTTGGACTCTGCTATTGTTACAAGTGGTGCTTTTACTAATTATACCATTTATTATAATGGCCTGGCTACTGTAAAAAAGAAAGCTATGCTGGCCAAGCAAACAGCCAATGGTATTATGATATGGGAAAAAAGCCATGATAACCATGGCAACAATTCTTTGCTAAAGGCAGTATGTGATACGATAGGAAGAACTTACTAGATTCAAAATAAAACGATCCCGGATCAGTCTTTTAATTGTGCACAATGCCTGCACCTTGGCTCATAAATATCTTTCTCGCCCAGGAGTACCTGCGGCCCTTCGGCTATTTTGCGGTAACTGATATTGGCAATATTACCGCACTTCATACATATAGCGTGTAATTTGGTAATATAATCGGCCTTGGCAAGCAGGTTCGGCATCTGGCCAAATGGATTGCCTAAATAATCCATATCCAGCCCCGCTACAATAACCCTGATGCCTTTCTGGGCAAGCTGTTCACAAACATTTGCTATCTCCCCATCAAAGAACTGGGCTTCGTCAATACCTACTACATCTACATCTTCTGCCAATAATAATATTTTCAATGAATTGTCAACAGGGGTAGATTGTATGGTATTGGTATCATGACTTACGATCTTCACTTCATCATACCGGGTATCAATGGCAGGTTTAAAAATCTCTACTTTTAAGTTGGCGATCTTTACTCTTTTCAAACGCCTTATTAATTCTTCAGTTTTACCGCTGAACATACTTCCGCAGATCACTTCTATCCAGCCTCTCCGTTCGCCTTTTAAATTTGGTTCTATAAACATTTAAGTATTTTTTTTAAAAATCAGTTAGTAACTTAGGGGATCATAAAATTTAATGCCCACCTTTTTAACGGGGCATCAAAAATATACTAATATCATGGAAAGAGTGGAGACACTCCTAAAAAAATTACAGGATCAGTTTGCACAAAATGCTTCGCCGGAGCAACTACTGCTTACGGTTCAAATGCTACAGGCAGAATTACTGCACCTGCAGCAAAATAATGCTCCGTCATTAAGTAATAATTCCGTAGCTATTACAGCTTATAGTTTTAACAGCCCTGTAGCTGAGCCCTCAAAAATCAATGATATTCCAAAAGCTGAAGAAAAGACGATAGAGATCTTACAGGTAGATGAGGCCGAATTAGAAGCTGAGCTGGAAGAAATAAAAAGAAATGCAGAGACCATGTTGCAGATCAGCGCACAAAATAAGCCGCATATCAGTTTTGAAACGGATGAAGAGATTCCCACCCTTATGCACCAAAAGCAGCCTTTACCACCTGAGCCCGTTAAAAAAGAGATCAATGAAACGGCGATAGCAGCTGGCACCTCACTAAACGAAAAATTAAGGCAGTCTAAAATTGACCTGGGAGATACACTAACGGAACAGCCGATACGGGATCTTCGCAAAGGCATTGGTGTTAACGATCGTTTTTTATTTATCAATGACCTGTTCAGGGGCGATGAAGCCATGTATGAAAGAAGCATTAAAACCATTAACAGTTTTTCTATTTTTCCCGAAGCAGAATACTGGATCCAAAGAGAACTGAAAGTGAAGAATGGCTGGAACGATAATGATAAACTTGTGCAGGAGTTTTATCAACTGGTTAAAAGACGCTTTTCCTGAATAAAGCTGATTATTTTTTTTGAAGCCCCTGCATTTTTCCGAACATAAACACTTGCAGCTTCCTCTTTTTTATTTCTATCCTGTTCATCGTACAATAAGCTATTTAATACAGCTTCCAGTTTTACCGGGCCGTCAACACTTACAGCACCGCCTGCGTTCACCAGCCCGATGGCTTCATCAAATTTTTCATACACGGGGCCAAAAACAACAGGCTTACCATACACCGCAGCCTCTAATACATTATGAACACCATCTGCACCAAATCCGCCACCAACATAGGTTACAGTGGCATACTTATATAAACGGGAGAGCATGCCGATATTGTCGATGATCAGCACGTTTGTAGTTGGTTGTTCCTGATTTTGTAAGTCGTCAGCAACGCTATCCGCTTCAAATTGTTTTATCCAGGCTGAATAAAAAATGGAATTAGGAAATTCATCTTTTACATCCTTCAGGTTTATCTTATTAATTTCATGGGGTGCAATAATGAATTTTATTTGCTTGTTCACATTTACAAAATGCAACAACTCTATCTCATCTTCTTCCCAGGTACTTCCGGCAACAATTACTTTGCTATCCCCACAAAATTCAGCAATATGTGGAACGGGAATAAATTTTTCTGCTATCTCCAACACCCGGTCAAAACGGGTATCGCCATTAAGCGTAACATTGTCTCTAAAGCCAAGTGAAGCCAATAACTCTTTTGACTCTTCATTTTGAACAAAAAAATGTTCAAAGGATTTCAGCATTTCTTTCCATATACTGCCATACCATGCAAAAAAAGGCTGACTCTTCCTGAAGATACCCGATACCAGTATGGTTGGAATATTCCGGTTATTTAATTCATTAAGATAATAGTACCAATACTCATACTTAACCCACAGCACCAACGATGGATTGATGGCATCTATAAATTTTTTTGCATTGATAGTAGAATCCATTGGGAGATATAAAACCTGGTCTGCCCCCTTATAATCCTCCATCACTTCGTAGCCGGATGGAGAAAAAAATGTAAGTACTATTTTTTGAGCGGGGTTGTGTATTCTTATTGCTTCCAGCAGTGGCCTGCCCTGTTCAAATTCGCCCAGACTGGCGCAGTGCATCCAAATGGGTTTTGTGTTTGGGGTTAAGCGTTTTGAGTTGATAGTAGCGAAGATATTTTTGCGGCCGACCAGCCATTTTTTGGCTTTAGGGTTCCAGGCAGATACAATTTTTATGCCTGCAGCATACAAGACCAGGAAGAGGTTATATAAAATTTTACTCAGCATTTAATTTGTAACAAAACTAATGGCAATTTTTTAATTGATCTTCATCCCTTCCGTAAATACCTCATTTTACAGGCAATCCTTATCTTTGCGGCCATAAAAATAAGATATATGAGGCCCTTACAAATGGTTGATACCAAGACGCAATACTTTAAAATAAAGTCTGAGGTAGATGCGGCCGTTTTAGCTGTAATGGAAAGCTCGATGTTCATCGGCGGAAAAGTTGTCAATGAATTTGCAGAGAACCTGGCAAAATACCACGGCAGCAAGCATTGTATTCCCTGTGCCAATGGGACTGATGCCCTGCAAATCGCTATGATGGCACTTGGGTTACAACCGGGAGATGAAGTAATAACACCATCCTTTACCTATATCGCTACTGTTGAAGTAGCGGCTTTACTTAATATTAAACCCATTTTTGTTGAGGTGGATGCTAAAACTTTCTGTATTGATCCCGAAGCGATAGAAAAAGCAATAACGCCCAAAACAAAAGCCATTGTGCCGGTTCATCTATATGGCCATGCCGCCAATATGGAAAAGATAATGGCCATTGCAGCGAAACACAACTTGCCGGTTATTGAAGATAATGCTCAGGCCATTGGATGTGATTATACCTTTAGCGATGGAACGGTTAAGAAGACTGGCTCTATTGGCCAAATAGGCTGTACCTCATTTTATCCTTCAAAGAACCTGGGTGCTTTTGGGGATGGTGGTGCGATGTTTACAAATGATGATACGCTTGCAGAAAAATTGAAAATGATCGCCTCACACGGACAGAGCAAACGATACTATCATGACGTGGTTGGTTGTAACAGCAGGCTGGATGCCATGCAGGCAGCTATTTTAAACATCAAACTGAAACATTTAGATGAATATATTGCTGCAAGAAGAAAGGCTGCTGATTTTTATGATAAAGCCTTTGCAGGAAATAAATCAATAACAGTTCCCTTTAGAGCCAACAATAATAAACACGTATTTCACCAATACACTTTAATTTTAAATGGGGTTGATCGTGACGGATTGAATGCATATTTAGCTGAGCAAGGCGTTCCATCAATGATTTATTATCCCGTTCCGGCGCACAGGCAAAAAATGTTTGATGCATTTGGAGGAAGTGATTATAAATTAGAAGTAACAGATTGGTTAACGGAAAGAGTAATTTCATTACCTATACATACCGAGCTGGATGAAGAGCAACAAAATTTTATTATTCTACACATTTTAAAATACATAAATACACACCAATGAAAATTGCAGTAATAGGAACAGGATATGTTGGATTAGTTACAGGCACATGCTTTGCCGAAACCGGTAATACAGTTACATGTGTTGATATTGATGAACTCAAGATCAATACACTTAAATCAGGTCAACTGACAATTTACGAACCAGGATTGGAAAAGTTGTTTTTACGAAATCAAAAAGAAGGGCGCTTACATTTTACGACTTCTTTAAAAGAAGGAATTGAAAATGCACAGATTATTTTTTTGGCGTTGCCTACCCCTCCCGGGGAAGATGGGAGTGCTGATTTGAAATATATTCTTGGTGTTGCTGATGATTTAGGAAAAATAATTTCAGACTATGTAATCATTATTGATAAAAGTACGGTGCCGGTTGGTACTTCTGATAAAGTACAGCAAACTATTGCTAAGAATGCTAAGGTAGAATTTGATGTTGTTTCCAATCCCGAGTTTTTAAGAGAAGGTGTAGCTGTTGATGATTTTATGAAACCTGACAGAGTTGTAATAGGAACAACTTCCGAAAAAGCAAAAAAGATTCTTAATGACTTGTATCTTCCTTTTGTACGCCAGGGCAATCCTATTATTTACATGGATGAAAAAAGTGCTGAGTTAACAAAATATGCAGCCAATGCTTTCCTGGCAACAAAAATCACTTTCATGAATGAGATTTCAAATCTCTGTGAACTTTTAGGCGCAGATGTGGATATGGTACGTAAAGGTATTGGCAGTGATGAAAGAATTGGCAGACGTTTTTTATTCCCGGGGATTGGCTATGGTGGCAGTTGCTTTCCAAAAGATGTACAGGCCCTGGCCCGTTCATCTGCTGATGTAAATTATGATTTTAAGATACTGGAATCGGTGATGCAAATCAATGAAAAACAAAAGCTGCACCTGCTCCCTAAAATAAAAGCCTATTTCAATAATGATTTAAATGGTAAAAAAATTGCGATATGGGGCCTGGCATTTAAACCAAATACCGATGATATAAGGGAAGCACCCGCATTATCTATTATTGATGCTTTATTAAAAGAAGGCGCAGTGATTACTGCATATGACCCCGAAGCAATGAATAATACAAAACAATTATTGCAAAACAAGATCAATTTTGCTGAACGTCAGTATGATGCATTGATCGATGCTGATGCGTTAGTGATCGCAACGGAGTGGAGTGAATTCAGAACACCGGATTTCAATAACATGATAACATTATTAAAAAATAGAGTGATTTTCGATGGACGGAATCTTTTCGACCTGGCTAAAATGCAAGAACTTGGCTTTTATTATGTAAGTATAGGGAGAAAAACTATTCAATCATTAGATCAATAAACTTGTATATGCCAACAAAAAGGATTTTAATTACAGGTGCTGCCGGTTTTTTAGGCTCACATCTTTGCGACCGCTTCATTAAAGAAGGATACCAGGTAATGGGAATGGATAATTTAATTACCGGCGATCTTAAAAATATAGAACACCTGTTTAAATTAAAAGAATTTGAATTTTATCACCATGATGTTTCAAAATTCATTCATGTTACCGGCAACCTCGATTATATTTTACATTTCGCATCACCCGCAAGCCCGATAGATTATTTAAAGATTCCCATTCAGACCTTAAAAGTTAGTTCGCTGGGTACACATAATTGCATGGGACTTGCTAAAGCAAAAAATGCAAGGATATTAGTTGCATCAACCAGCGAAGTATATGGCGATCCGCTTGTACATCCCCAAACAGAAGGTTACTGGGGAAATGTAAATCCCGTAGGCCCACGTGGAGTTTACGATGAAGCCAAACGCTTTATGGAAGCCATTACTATGGCCTATCACACTTTTCATAATGTTGAAACCAGGATCATAAGGATATTTAATACGTATGGCCCAAGGATGCGATTGAATGATGGAAGAGCTCTCCCTGCTTTTATTGGCCAGGCTTTGCGTGGAGAAGATCTTACCGTTTTTGGAGATGGCAGCCAAACCCGCAGTTTTTGTTATGTGGATGATCTGGTTGAAGGTATTTACCGTTTATTGCTGAGCGATTATAGTGACCCGGTTAACATTGGTAATCCTGATGAAATTTCTCTCCTGGATTTTGCTGAAGAGATCATTAAGCTGACAGGCACAACTCAAAAAATTGTATTCAAAGAATTGCCTGTTGATGATCCGCAGCAAAGGCAACCGGATATTACTAAAGCAAAAGATCTATTGGGATGGGAACCCAAAATATCGAGGGCTGAAGGATTGAAGATCACTTATGAATATTTTAAGCAATTACCCAAGGAAGAATTATATAAATTACCTAAAGAGTTTGAAAGCAGTAAATAATTAAACCATCTTATTAATGTACCAGGATCTTTTAGACAAGAAAAAAATATTAGCAGTAATTGGCCTTGGCTATGTAGGCCTGCCTATTGCATTAGAGTTTGCAAAAAAAATTAAAGTAATTGGTTTTGATATTAATGCAGCTCGGGTGGAAATGATGCGTAATAAAATTGATCCGAGCCAGGAACTGGAAGCTTCACATTTTGAGGGCTGCGATATTGAATTCACCAATGAACTCGATGTATTACGCAAAGCAAATTTTTTTATTGTAGCTGTACCTACACCTGTTGATAAACATAACGTACCCGATCTAATCCCCGTGCAACGTGCCAGTGAAACCATCGGCAAAGTTTTAAAAAAAGGAGATTACGTGGTTTACGAAAGTACCGTGTATCCAGGTTGTACAGAAGAAGATTGTGTACCCATCATTGAAAAACTTTCGGGTTTAAAAATGGTGGATGATTATAAGATCGGCTATTCACCCGAAAGAATTAACCCGGGAGATAAGGAACATACCATCAGCAGTATTATAAAAGTAGTAAGCGGTTGTTGTGCCGAAAGTTTAGAGACCATTGCAAAAGTTTACGAACTGGTAGTTAAGGCCGGTGTACACAAAGCATCCTCCATTAAAGTGGCAGAAGCTGCAAAGATCATAGAGAATACACAGCGTGACTTGAATATTGCATTAATGAATGAGCTTTCCATCATCTTCGATAAAATGAATATTAATACTTACGAGGTATTAGAAGCAGCCGGCACAAAATGGAATTTTTTGAAATTCCAACCCGGATTGGTTGGCGGCCATTGCATTGGTGTAGATCCTTACTACCTTACTTATAAATCAAAAAAATTAGGTTACAACTCACAGGTTATTTTAGCAGGCAGGTTCATTAACGACGCCATGGCAGGATATGTGGCCCGTAAGATCTTACAAAATATCATCCAGAACCTGGGCAATGTAAAGGATGCTAAGGTATTGGTAATGGGCGCAACGTTCAAGGAAAATGTAAGTGATATCCGGAACAGTAAAGTGGCAGATGTGGTTAATGAACTGAAAGCTTTTTCATTGAATGTACATATTACTGATCCACATGCAGACAATGCAGAATTAAATCATGAATATGGCTTTGAGCTTACACCTGAATTAAGCAACGATTATGATGCAGTACTGGTTACTGTACCACATGATGAATATAAAAAACTGGACGATGCATATTTTGCATCTATTAGTAAAGAGCATGCAGTTATTGCAGATCTTAAAGGCATTTACCGGAATAAGATAACATCGAGGAAATACTGGAGCCTATAATAAAAAGTAAAAATTTAAAAGTAAAAAGAGTGCTTTTGAATTTGAACTTCAATTTTTGAATTTTGACTTTTTAATTTAATTATGAGCAATACATTTCATACTGCAGATCTTGGCCAGTCTTCTTTTTTAATTACCGGAGGAGCTGGATTTATCGGCAGCCATATTTCGGAGTATCTATTAAAGAACGGCGCTAAAAAAGTAAGGGTATTGGATAACCTGGTGAATGGGTTTCAATCCAATATTGCTGTTTTACAGAATTATCCTGCATTTGAATTTATAGAAGGAGACATAAGAAATATAGATACCTGTCAGCAGGCCTGCAAGGATATCGATTACGTAAGTCACCAGGCCGCATTAGGTTCTGTGCCACGCAGTATTAAAGAACCTGTTTATTTTAATGAAGTGAATGTAGGAGGCTTTGCCAATATGTTGAAAGCTGCCGTTGATAACAATATCAAACAGTTTGTTTATGCATCTTCATCATCTGTGTATGGTGATGAGCCTACACTTCCAAAGCTGGAAGGAAGAATTGGCAATTGTTTATCGCCTTATGCTGCAACAAAAAAAACAAATGAATTATATGCCCAGGTTTTTGCCGATGTGTATGGTTTAAAGCTCATGGGCTTCAGGTATTTCAACATCTTTGGGCCAAGGCAGGATCCTGATGGGGCCTATGCTGCCGTTATTCCTTTGTTTGTAAAACATATCATGAACCGGACCCCTGTTTTCATTAATGGTGATGGTGCACAAACACGTGATTTTACTTTTGTTGACAATGCCGTGCAGGTAAATATAAAAGGAATGCTTACGGATAATGCAGAAGCTTTAAATAAAGTTTACAATGTGGCGGTTGGCGAAAATTTTTCGGTGAACTATTTATACAATGCCTGTACTGACTATTTACAAAGTGATTTTCCGGCAACATACCGGGAGCCCAGAGCAGGCGATATCAGGGATTCATTGGCAGATATTTCACTGGCAAAAGAATTGCTCGGTTACAAACCTACAAAAGGATTTAAAGATGGCCTTGAAGAGACCATTGAATTTTTTAAAACTAAATTTACTTAAAAAATAAAAGCTGTCAGCCTGAGCTTGTCGAAGGCGGGTTGCTAAAAATAATCGCCTTTACTTAACATTATGCCATTCATTAAAACAGATTTCCCCGGCCTTATTATTGTAGAACCAACTGTATTTAAAGACAGCAGAGGTTATTTTTTTGAGAGTTATAATGAAAATGATTTTAACGGAGCAGGTATTGATACCAGGTTTGTGCAGGATAATCAATCCAAATCAACCTATGGAGTGATACGTGGTTTACACTATCAATTAAATCCCAATGCGCAGGCAAAACTGATCAGGGTTTTAAGCGGTACTATACTGGATGTTGTAGTTGATATCCGCAAAGGATCGCCAACTTATGCAATGGCATATTCTATAGAGTTATCAGCCGAGAATAATAAACAATTACTGGTGCCGGCCGGCTTTGCCCATGGCTTTTCTGTATTAAGTAAAACTGCAGAAGTGATATACAAATGTGATGCATTTTATAACAAAGAATCAGAAGCTGGTATTGCCTGGAATGATGCAGCACTTGATATTGACTGGAAGATCCCTGCTGATAAGGCCATCATTTCAGATAAAGATCAAAATAATCCTTCTATCATAAATAGTAAAAACAACTTTGTATTTGAACAATAAGCCACTTACCATTTTAGTGACCGGGGCCAATGGCCAGTTAGGGAATGAGTTCCGTGTTTTAGCTCCAGCCTTTCCCGACTATATTTTTTTATTTGTTACCAAAGAAGAACTCAACATTACCAGCCCTGCAGCAATTGAAAAATATTTTGCTAAATATACAATAGATCATTGCATCAATTGTGCTGCCTATACTGCTGTTGACAAAGCAGAGACAGAAACTGCAGCAGCTTTTTTAATAAATACAGAAGCCGTTGCTAACCTGTCAAAGGTTTGTAATCTCCATAATACACAGCTTATCCATATCTCAACAGATTATGTTTTTGACGGAACAGCTGATCAACCTTATAAAGAAACAGATACAACAAACCCGGTAAGTGTATATGGCCGATCAAAATTAAAAGGAGAAGAAGAGGCAATACAAAATTGTTCATCAACGATCATTATCAGAACAGCCTGGGTGTATTCTTCGTTTAAAAACAATTTTGTAAAGACAATGCTGCGGTTGATGAAAGAAAAGGATTCTATCAATGTGGTGAGTGACCAGGTTGGTTGTCCTACTTATGCTGCTGACCTTGCATTGGCAATTATGCATATAATTACTTCAGGGAAGAGTTGGGAAAATTTTGGTATTTATCATTATAGCAATGCAGGGTTAACCAACTGGTATGAATTTGCTGTTGCAATAAAAGAACTGTCGGGTAGCAATTGTACTGTAAGTCCGATTACCACCGATCAATATCCTACAGCAGCAAAGCGGCCTGCGTATTCGGTTTTGGATACTTCGAAAATTAAAGATGTGTTTGGTGTTACAATACCTGCATGGGAAAAGAGCCTGGAAAAATGTTTGGCCTTACTCAAATAAACAACTTCGCCAACGGTTTACGTATTGGCGATGGTGGGGCATTTGAAAAACGTCAACCCAAAATTTGTACAAATGCCCAATAGAATTACAAATGTTGAGTTTACAACTGTCAGCCCCACTATTGCCAATACGATGTTAGCGGTTCGTTGCTTTTGTTCACTTTTGTCTGTTGTTGCGAATTTTGTTTGTTAGTTCGTTACAGGTAGGTGTTTATATTCCGAATAAGTTATAAATGATTTTCCATCGTAAAGGTAGAGACCTGTTTCTCTCGTACCTATCCAAAGATTTCCACTTTTATCTTCCAAAATTGACCAAACCCCCAGATTGGGTAGTCCATCTTTTGTTGTAAAACGAGTGAAAGATTTTCCATCGTAACGGCTAAGTCCGCCATCACCACCAAACCAAAGGTTTCCCTTTTTGTCTTCTATAATTCGGGCAACCATATTACCGGATAAGCCCTCTTTTTTTGTAAAACTTGTAAATGATTTGCCATCATACAGGTAGACCCCACCCCAATTGCTGAACCAGATATTCCCGTTTTTGTCTTGCAATTGTGGCCATGCCCAATTATGAGCTTTTGGCTTTGGCCCATTTTGAAATAATTCCTTTAGTTTGAATTTGGTTACAGATTTTCCATCGTAACGATACACACCTTCGTTAGTTCGTCCTCCAAACCAAATGTTACCTGCTTCATCTTCTAAAATACGTTCCGCTTTATCGTTACTGGTCAAAAAGCCATTTGCGGCCTCATTAATTGGAAACAGAGTAAAGGATTTGCCATCGTAGGTATAAACACCATCTATTGTTACAAACCATAGTTTTACGCTTTTTGCTTGCATGATACTGTATACCCAATGCAAGTTGAGATAGTTGGGATTCTTGTTGGGAGGCAGGTTTTTTGGTAAAGGAATCCGGATTTTGGTAAATGTTTTACCATCGTAAAGACAAAGTCCCGCTTCAGTACCTATCCAGATTTTACCATCTTTATCTTCCAAAATGGAATAAATATTATTACTGTTTAATCCATCCGCCATTAAAAATTGGGTAAACAATTTTCCGTCATATTTATAAAGACCGTTTTGTGTAGTGCCGAACCAAAGATTACCGTCTTTGTCCTGCATACTACATTGAACATTGCCATACCTGGGGTTGCCTATGGTTTTTATAAGTTTTGGGTGTTCAACAGATATTTTTTCTTTTGGTAAGTCGTTTTTAACTTGTCCTCTGCAGGCAGTGCCAAAAAGTATTATTGTGAGAAAAGTAAAAACTTGCGTTTGTGAGAAGTATTTTTTCATGTTCAATTTGTCACTGCGTTTTTATCTATTTGTCGGTTTGGGTATCGCTTTGTAGTGACCGCTAACGTTTGTATTGGCGAAACAATTTATGTCAAACTTTTGCCAATACACTAAGATAGGCAGCATTTGCGAAAGTTATAATAAGAACGTCATTTCTTACCATTGATCATAAGGCCAGATCCCGACCGGGAGCATTGTAAATAAAAAACTACGCCAAAGTTTAAAACTTTGGCGTAGTTACTCTCTTACTATTTTTGAAGGTTTATTTAAGCGTGAACGTCTCCATAAATTTTGTAGTAAAATTCCCTTTGCGGAAACTTTCGTCCTGCATTAGTTGCTGGTGAAAAGGAATGGTGGTTTTGATACCCTCAATCACGTACTCACTTAAAGCACGGCTCATGGTATTGATGGCTTCCTCACGGGTTTGGGCAATAGCGATCAGTTTACCGATCATACTATCATAATAAGGCGGAATAACATATCCTGCATACACATGGCTATCAACCCTTACACCATGCCCACCAGGCTGGTGCAATACGGTGATCTTTCCTGGTGATGGGCGGAAATCATTGTAAGGATCTTCTGCATTGATACGGCACTCAATAGCATGCATCTGCGGATAATACGCCTTACCAACAATTTTTTCGCCGGCGGCTATTTTTATCTGTTCTTTTATAAGATCGAAATTGATCACTTCCTCTGTAACACAATGCTCCACCTGTATACGGGTGTTCATCTCCATGAAATAAAAGTTGCGGTGCTTGTCAACTAAAAATTCAACCGTCCCCACACTTTCATAGTTGATAGCCTGCGCAGCTTTGATAGCAGCGGTTCCCATCCTTTCTCTTAATTCATCGGTCATAAATGGCGATGGCGTTTCTTCTACCAGCTTCTGGTGACGGCGCTGTATAGAACAATCCCTTTCACTTAAATGGCAGATGTTGCCGTACTGGTCTCCAGCTACCTGTATCTCAATATGGCGGGGCTCTTCCACAAATTTCTCCATGTAAATCCCATCATTCTTAAATGAGGCAGCAGCTTCAGTCTTTGCATTTTCAAAAGCTTTTTCTATCTCACTCTCTTCCCATACCACACGCATGCCTTTACCACCACCACCTGCAGTAGCTTTTAAAATAACAGGATATCCTACTTCTTTAGCTGATTTTTTTGCATGATCAACACTCTCCAAAAGCCCATCTATGCCTGGTACCACCGGTACCCCGGCTGCTATCATGGTATTTTTTGCAGTGATCTTATCTCCCATTGAGTTGATCATATCCGGTGTGGGGCCAATAAATTTAATGTTATGATCTGCACAGATCTTGGCAAACTTGCTATTCTCTGCTAAAAAACCATAGCCCGGATGAATCGCATCTGCATTGGTAATTTCTGCAGCGGCCATAATATGCGCCATGTTCAGGTAACTGTCCATACTGGCGGGTTTACCTATACATACTGCTTCATCAGCAAATTTTACATGAAGGCTATCTTTATCAGCAGTTGAATAAACTGCAACAGTTTTAATGCCCATTTCCCTGCAGGTGCGAATTACACGAAGTGCAATTTCTCCACGGTTGGCTATTAATATCTTTTTAAACACGATTGATGAATTAAAAATTAAAAATTAAAAATTAAAAATTCTTAAACTAAGGCTTCCCTTTTTACTTTTGAATTTTTACTTTTTACTTAAGAAGGGTCTACAAGGAACAAAGGCTGGTCATACTCAACAGGACTGGCATCCTCTACCAACACTTTAACGATCTTTCCTTTTATCTCACTTTCTATTTCGTTGAATAATTTCATGGCCTCAATGATACAAACTACTTTACCCGGGCTAACCTCTTCACCAACGCTTGCAAGAGTAGGTTTACCAGGACCGGCTTGGCGGTAGAACGTTCCGATCATTGGGCTTTTAATTGTTACCAGGTTATCAGCCTTAGGTTCTTCAGCTTTGGCAGCGGGTGCGGCCGGGGAAGCTGGTGCCGAAGGAGGAGCAGTTAGGGGTGCTGCATAAGAAGGGGCTGCTGAGCCGGCTATAATATGTTGAACCGGGTCTTTCTTCTGTTTAACTGTGATCTTTACGCCTTCTTCTTCAATGGTGATTTCGCCGATATTTGTTTTATTGATGAGTTTTACTAACTCCTGGATTTGCTTGATGTCCATGTAGATTATTTAATTGTTAATTAAATTTTGAAACGGGCTGCTAAGATAGGGTAAGATTAAGCATTACTGCAACCTTAATTTTTAAAAATCATCAAAAATTGCCATTTTGGGATAAAAAAACACGATTTTTTGGCAAAAATCATCAATAATTGCCCTAAATACGAAAAACAAAAAAGCCCGCCTTAAGCCGGCGGGCAAGTATAATTGATGATTAATTTTCAATTCATTCTTTTACTCTTTCCACGTATTCTCCGCTCTTGGTATTAACCCTGATCAGTTCCCCTTCATTAACAAATAAAGGAACATTTACAGTGGCTCCTGTTTCAACAGTAGCAGGTTTTAAAGTACGGGTTGCAGTATCCCCTTTCATACCTGCTACTGTTGAAACAGGAGCCACTGTAAATGTTCCTTTATTTGTTAATGAAGGGGAACTGATCAGGGTTAATACCAAGAGCGGA
>JAYUYX010000161.1:0-45443 GCA_043752205.1 Chitinophagaceae bacterium | reverse complement strand
TAACATTGATGAAAAGTCTTTTGAAACAGTTCTCATAGGATTAAATGCAACCGGGAAGTCTAATTTGATGGAAGCTATTGTTGTAATTTTTAGAGATTTAGATTTGGACTGCAGGCCCCCACAAGTTAATAGAAGTAAAGTGCAATTTGAATATTATATTAAATACGAGTGTAGAAAAAAAAATATCGAAATTGAATATTCTCAGAAGGATGGATATATATTTTTAATTGATTCCGAAAAAATAACCAAGACCACATTTAATAAAAACAAAGAAATCTATTTACCCTCTCATGTGTTTATTTATTATTCAGGAATTAGCGATAGGTTAAAAGATCTTTATTATGATCATACCAAAAAATATTATGACCAAATAATTAAAGAAGAAGCGAAACATAAGCGTTTTAATACAATCCCTAGGATATTCCTTGTTCAAAATATTCATACAAGTTTCGCCTTGATAGCTTTTTATATGTTTCGAGATCAGGAGCAAGAAACAATTAAATTTTTAAGAGATGAATTACGTATCAAAGATTTCGGTTCAGCTCTTTTTATTCTAAAGCAACCAGAATGGGCCAAAGCGAAGAAAGTAAAAGACAGATTCTGGAATGCGAGTGGACTTGTTAGAAGGTTCTTGGAGGATTTATACCGATTTTCAACTGCACCTATTTTCCATGAAGAAAGAGTGTCGACTACATACAAGAAAAATGAAACTCAAAGTAGGCTATACCTGTTTATAAAAGATAGGGAAACTTTTCAGTCCCTTGTCGATACAAAGATGTACATGGATAAAATACCACTATTTAATGCGTTGAACAGCATTGAGATATCAGATTTGCTGTACGATGTTAAAATAAATGTTATAAAAGAGAATGTTGTTGGTGAACTTTCGATGGGTGAATTAAGTGAAGGGGAAAAGCAATTGTTAACCGTACTAGGGATGCTAAAATTCACAAAAGAAGAGGAGTCCCTTATTTTACTTGATGAGCCTGATACCCATTTAAATCCCCTATGGAAATGGAAGTATCTCGATTTTCTTGACCGTGTTGTAAAGCGTGCCGAGACATCACAAATCATATTTTGTTCTCATGATCCCTTAGTAATTGGAAATTTAAAGAAGAACCAAGTTCAGGTATTTAGGAAGAACTTCAAAACAGGTGTAACAGAAGTATCAAATCCAGCGATCAGTCCTCGAGAAATGAGTGTATCCAAAATTTTAACCAGTGAGTTATTTGGAATTCCTTCATTAATGAGTAAGAAGTTTGAAGACTTATTAAATCAAAAAAGATATTTACAAGCTAAAATAATAAAAGGGACTATTAGCGAAGCTGAATCAAAAATATTTGCTCGACTAAAACATTACTTTGATTCAAATGGCATAAGTGATGAAACAATTGATACCCGTTATAACAGATATCTTCAATTGACAAGTGAAAATGAAAAATTTGCAAACCGTAAATACACAAAAGAAGAAGAAACAGAATTGAATGAAATTAGCCGACTTGTATTGCAAAAAATAATAAAGGAGGATAAAAAGAAAGGAGGTAACCAGAAATGAGATTCATAGACAATAGTAAACTTAAAACTGTTGCAAGAAAAATTGGCTGGGATGCAATTAAGAAAGCTCATTTTTTAGCAATGAATGGTTTAACACCCAAACAAAGAAAAAAATATATAACCGAACATCCCGATTGGAATAAATTTCAACCTTCAATGTTAGCCTTATCTGACAATAAATGTTGGTACTCAGAAGCAGCAATCGGAATAGGTGATTTTGAGATTGATCATTTTAGACCTAAAAATAAGGCCGTAAATTACGATGGCAAAGTTGTCAAGGCAAATGGATATTGGTGGAAGGCTTATGATTGGGATAATTATAGATTGACAGGAACATTAGCAAATATACGGAGGCGGGATAGACTCAAAATAAAGGGCGAAGTTCATGGAAAAGGATTTTATTTTCCACTAGATCTGGCAAACGGTAAAGTTTCTGACGATGAAGGGTTGTTAGGTTGTGAAATTCATCTTTTATTGGACCCTACGAATGCTTATGATGTAACACTGTTGACTTTTGATGAAACAGGTGAAAGCATACCCGCTACTGCTGATGATTACGAAATCCAAAGGGTGAAATTATCTGTAGAATATTATCATTTGGATCTAGAACAATTAAACACAGAGCGAAAAATTGCCTGGGAAGATTGTTTTTCTGAAATAGAAGATGCTAAGGAGGCAATTGATAATTCTCCCAATGCTGCTTCCAAAGCCATAATGATGGAAAAATGCTTTAGGGATTTAAGAAAATTGGTAAATGACAATCGAAAGCCATATACTTGTGTAAGAAAAGCATGCCTCTTTGTGTATTCGGAAATTAACGGCTACAAATGGTTAAAAAATCTAGTTAGAACTTTATGACAAATAATCTAGTTGCAAAAATTTGGTCTTTCTGTGACACTCTACGAGATGACGGTGTGAGTTATGGGGATTATCTAGAGCAAATAACATATTTACTTTTCCTCAAAATGGCCCATGAGTACTCAGATCCAAAATTTAAGGCGAATTTTAATATCCCCAAAGGCTGCGACTGGCACAGTCTATATAATACCCAAACAAGTCAAATAATTAATACTTATAGCAGCAACTTAAAAAAACTTGCTGATGCAGGTGGAATGCTTCATAAAATTTTTGATGGCGCGCAAAATAAAATTCATGATCAGTTTAAATTAAAAAAATTAATTGAACTTATTCATGAAGAAAATTGGATTAGTGAGTCAGTTGATATAAAAGGAGAGATTTATGAATCTCTTTTACAAAAAAATGCTGAAAATAGTGGTGCCGGACAGTATTTTACTCCTCGTCCAGTTATTCAGGCGATGGTAGAATGTATACAACCCAAGATAAAACAGACTATTTCAGACCCTTCATGTGGGACTGGTGGTTTTTTCTTAGGGGCATTAAATTATTTACGTTTAACAAACAAAAAATTAACGAAATCACAGGAAGACTTTTTGAAATTCTCTACTTTTCACGGCTGGGAAATCGTTCCTTCAACTGCACGTCTTTGTTTAATGAATCTGTTTTTGCATGGCATTGGTGATTTGCAAACTACCCCTGATATTGACGTTTCAGATAGTCTTAAAGATCCTTTGCAAAAAAAAGTCGATATCGTGTTAGCAAATCCACCTTTTGGTAAGACAAGCAGTGATATAGCAACAAATGAAGAAAAAAAGGCAAAGCAAGATGGTTATTTTTTAAGAAAGGATTTTTGGGTTACAACCAGTAATAAGCAATTAGCATTTCTTCAGCACATTTTTACCATGCTGAAGAGTGAAGGAGGAAAAGCTGCGATTGTATTACCTGATAATGTGCTTTTTGAAGGCGGTGCTGGTGAAATTGTTAGAAAGAAATTGTTGGAGGAAGTAAATCTTCATACTATATTACGTTTGCCAACTGGAATTTTTTATGCCCAAGGCGTGAAAGCAAACGTCTTATTTTTTGAAACTGTAAAAACAGCTTCTTCCCCTTCTACGAAAAATGTGTGGTATTATGATTATCGAACTAATATTCACCACACACCTAAAAATAATCCATTAAATTATGAAAGCTTGACAGAATTTATTTCGTGTTACAAGCCTTCAGATATCAATAAACGAAAAGAAACCTGGAATGCCAAAAACGAGTTGGGTAGATGGCGGAAATACAGTTATAAGGAAATATTAGAAAGAGATAAAACAAGTTTAGATATAACCTGGCTTAAAGATAATAATGTAATTGATTTAAATAATCTTCCTAAAGCAGATGATTTAGTAAATGAAATAATTGAAAATATTGAAAGTGCTTTGGCTAATTTTAAAACAATTCGAGATGTTGTATAGTAAAGATAGACTCAATCGTAGTAGGTCAGAGACATTTAGACGTTTAAGTATTTTTCATTTTAAGGATAATCCTTCCAAAAGTTCGGAAGGCGAGATTTCTAAGGCGTAAGCCAATTTAAATAGTAAATTCAAAGTCATTCCCTGGCCTTGTTCAAAAAGTAATCTTAACGTTTTTTCATCGCAACCTGCAGCTTTAGCAAACTGAAGCTTATTGCCAGCAAACTTTGCCATAAAGAGTTTATAGACTCTTTTAGTCACTTCCACCTGTAATTTATCCAGTTGCTGCTGCATGTAGCAAAAATCTACTACAGGGGTAAAGATTTTGCATTAATCATTCGGAGTTTACTCCGAATTTGTTATTTTTGATGTAAGTTTTCAGAAAAAAATAAAAATCTGGTGCAAGTAAGTAAATTACTAAATAAACTTCAGGCAGAAGCAGACCTTCAAGAGTGGGCAGAAGGAAAGTCTTTTGATGATATATTTTTCAAATGTCCAAAAGGCGAATGGCTCTTGTATCTTTTCCAAAATACTAATCCAGATGATTTAAGAATGTTAACTTTAGTTAAAGGGTATTGTGCCAATACTATAAGATTTTTTATTCAAAATGAAAGAATACGGAAGGCAATTGATGCTGCAATTGATTATGGTCTAGGAAAAATCTCCCTCAATAAATTAAGCTCTTTACTCTCTGAAACTTCTGATTTAGAGAGTAATTATTTCGCAAAATTAAAAACAATTGAAAAAAAATACAGTGAGTTAGATTTTAGCGATGAAAGATATTTGAATAGTAATATTGATGAAGTAGCAAGAGGGTGCATAGACGATGAGCATATTATGAATTCGATTTTTCATTCTATTGCACAAGTAGGGAATAATGTAGTCGATATAAAATCTCCAGCAGGACACATATCATATTATACATCTGAATGTGTTTTTGAGATTGTGGAAAATTATTGGCCTTTTGAAAGAGTGGAATATGCGATAGCCCATAATCCTTACGAACCTTCTAAATTGGTATCTTTTAAAACAATGTATTCTAATTACGTTAAGTATACGACTTCTGCAAGCATCAATGACTCTGCAGAAATTGCCAAAATAAACAACCAATTTGCCACTGCGGAAATATGCAGAAATTTACTCCCCATTAATATTTGGAATATTTAAAATTTGAATTTTGGATTATAGTCATATTGTTGAATTGCTTGTTAAGAATATTGGTATAGATTCATTGGATTTGTATAATATTTCTGGGAATAAAAGCAAGCGCGAGTTTATAACTGAGGTAAATTTTTTGTTAGCGAATCACAGGATTATAAAGCAATACAATCCAGAGTATATAAAGCCTAGATATTCTCCAAAAGTTTTAAATCTGTCAGAGCATGAGAAAACCTCCAATGCTCAACTCAATAAGTTTAATATAAATTTTATCCCTACTCCAGTATTAGAAAAGGAATTTGGATATGAGAATAATGGAACTGAACAAGAAGATTGCCTGGAATTTGAATTGCAAATAACGGGATATAAGATAAGAAAGATACATAAACCATACTTTGAAAAACACTCTGGCTTAAGCCTCAACTTTGATAAATTCAACTATTTCTTGTGGGCACAGTTTTTAGACCCATTCCCAACTTAAATTCCTCAAAATGATAAAAGAAGTAATTCATCTTACTACGAGGGACTTATTCCAGAAAGAAGCTCCTTCAAATCAGTCTGAAAGGATTGTCAATGCCTTTATTGAAAGTTGTAAAGCCCTGGATGCTTCAATTTTCGAACCATACATGGAAGAGATTAATGTGTTTGAGAATAAAAATAAATACCTTTTCCTGGCCAGTATAAAAGCTTTGTTTGATTCTTATAAGGACAAAAAGGCCTTATTTTTAAATGTTACTGTTGATGAAGGAACTTGTAAAGGTTGCAAATATGGCAAGGCTATAAAAGCTTTTACTATAAAAAGTTGGGGAAGGGTAATATCAAAAGATCAATTTGCTTACGTAATTGAAGTAGAAAAAGGTATTTTAAGAGATATTTATAGATGTAATTTGTTCGATCGGAAATAATAAAGCCATCAAGTATTGGTTTCCTCTTAGCTTAAATGTTACTCGTCCAAAGTGGGTAAAACACAAAAATCAGCCGTAATATATACCTAAAATCATTTTTTATGGTGCAAATTGTGGTGCAAATAAAAAAGGGCCCCAAACTTTAATCGTCTGAAACCCTCTACTGTTATGCTCCCCCTTCTGGACTTGAACCAGAGACCCTCTGATTAACAGTCAGATGCTCTAACCAACTGAGCTAAGGAGGAGTATACCCTTTTGGGGTTGCAAAAATAGGGCTTTTTAGCTTTCGTAAAAAAAATAATACCAATTATTGCTCAATTTTTTGCAGATCCATTTAATGCAAAAAAAAAGTCCCAAAATATATTTGGGACTTGCAGAATCAGTATCAATACATGGCGTTGCGGCTATACTTTGGCCGATATTTATACAAAATTCCTTCTCTTCGACATGGTCCTGCTCCTGCGCTGGATATCCCACAGGTCAAATGAACTGAATGTACGGGGCCGGCTGAATTCTAAGGCCAGGGTCTCGTTCACTACGGTTGTTAATTTTTCGGTTGCAATTTTGCTGATCTGGGTAAATTGTTGAGTTGTTTGCTTTTTCATGACTGTTGTTTTATTAAGTTTAAAATTGTTTTTACTGTTTTTAAGCGCTTCGCTTATTTTGATAACACAAAGATAGGGGTTTATTCAGTACTATGCAACACAAAGTACCATATATTTTTTAGTAGTGGGTGTTATTATATCCTTATCTCTTTTGAAACGTTTAAAGACCAATGAGTTAGATAAGTTACAACGTTTAAAATATTTTTTTGGGATTAGTAAGATTGGTTCGAGATAAGGATTAATGGTTAAATTCTGGGATGTTATGAGCTGTTAGATAACTTTCTATGACAATTACAAATAATTATAAGCGTATTAATGATTGGTTAGTGTCTCACGACCATGGCGGCCCGCAATAATTCTCAATACACAATTTTCAATGTTGTATCTTCAAAGAAGTAGCATGGAAGACTGCAGAATCTTAGAATATGAACCATGAACGATATATCATTTTATCTCCAGATCACTGATTTTACGGTTGTGCAACCGCCCAAGCTTCATCCAGCTGATCATTGGGCCAAGCACAAAATTCAGAAAGCCACGGCTATAACTTTTATATACAGCTTCACCTGTAAAGATCCGGGTTAAATGCCGCTGCATATGGGGGCCGATAAAACGCCCAAAAGCAGTATCCATCCTATCCTGCCCAACCTTAAAGAGGGTAAAGAGCCGGCCGCTATACCAGGTATCTACCAGCTTTTGCCAGATCTGCAATTCATATAATTGTTCCTTCTGATATTTTTTAAAAGCGGATTCTGTTCCTGCATCAATGGCTTCAGCCGCAGCAAAAGCACCTTTTACAGCCAAGAATAATCCGGAAGAAAAAATAGGGTCCAGGAAACCACCTGCATCACCTGTGAGCAGCCAGTTACTTCCATACATTTTTTGAGAGATGAGCTGGTAATTACTGTATTGAACTACGCCTGTCGCCCTGCTGGCATTGCCAGTAAATTTCTTTAAGGTATCATCTGCTTTTAAGAAATTATCATATTGCTGTTCTGTTGTGGTACCATATCTTTTTAAATGATCCGGGCTGATAACCACTCCTACCGAAACGAGGCCAGGTAATGGAATTCTCCAGGTCCAACCTTTTTCCAGCCTGTGCAAATGGATATTATAAGGTTCTATTTTTTCGGCCCCTTCCAGATGTGCGAAAACCGCTACATCCTTACGATCACCAGACCTTGTTGGAATGTTTAATAATCGTGAAATAGTTCGAGACCGCCCGCTGGCATCAACGATCAGGTCAGGTTGGCCGTTAAAAAAATCGCCGATCCCTGCAATGGTTTCATCACTTAATTTCAGTTCATCATCATTACCGGTTAACTCCAGCTTAGCAGCCTGTTTAAAAAAAGTTACGTTTTCTCTTACAGCAAGATCAAACAATGTTTTATCAAATTTGGTCCTGGGTACATTGTATGCATATGGTGGCAACCCTCCTCCCCCAAAACTAAAAGGCGATGTTGCTTCCTCATCCTTATTGATCCAAACAGAAGCCCCCGGTTTGAAGGTACTATAGGACCTTACTTCATCTTCTACACCCAGTTGCCGTAGCAAAGGAATAATAGCCGGCACAAGCGATTCTCCTACTATTATCTCCGGCCGTTTTTCTATATAAAAAACGGCTACTGTAAAGCCTTTTCTTTTAAGTAAAGTGGCTAATACACAGCCGGAAGGTCCACCGCCTATGATGGCTATAGTTTTGGTATTGCGTTGCATAATTTTAAAACACAAATCTAATAAATTATGATTTTAATAAACTGCTGACAGTAAATTATTTAAACCAAAAAAGCGACCTGGATATTAATCCAGGTCGCTTTTAATTACAGGCTGACTGTAATGATATATGAGGTTTTTCAATTAGCTAAATAAACCACCTTTCTTTAATTCACGTGTACCTTGACCGATAAGGAAACCATTTTGATAGATCTGCACGGTATAATTACCCTGCATAAAAGTGCTGCCAGGTGAAAAAGCGAACTCTACATTCTTTCTTTTTGCGGTTTCAAGATCAACAGGAACTTTTGCTGTATAGGTAAGAGGACCATCTGCTCTGGTTGTAAATGTTTCTGCACTTGTTGAAATGGCTTTTCCATCAGGTCCTAAAACCAATACATATACATCGGTTGTTCCGTTCTGGATGATCCTGTTGTCAACATCAAAACTAACCAGTAACTTATCAACCCTTTTAGCTGTTGTTGATACTTTTTCTTTTCCTGAACCCTTAACATTAATAGGTGTAATAACAATATTACTTGCGTTTAAAGTAGAGGCTACATCAACTTTTTGTACCAAACTATCTTTTACATAAGTTGTTGCTGTAAGATTCTGCGTAAGCACTTCTTTCTCCTGCTTTAAAACAACATTATCGTTTGTTAACAATTGATTATCCTGCTTTAATTGTGCAATATCAGCTTCCATAGTAGTGATCTTCTCGTTTAAAGAAGCGATCAATGTTTTTGCCCTACTTAATTCGGCAGCGGTTGCATTCTTTTTGTTTAGTATAGTGCGAATTTCTGCTTTTGTTTTATCAATCTCTGCATTCTTTGCAGTTAACTGACCTTGTAAACTTGTATTAACAGTACTCATAGAATCAAGCCTGGCAAGTGATGCATCAAAACTTGCCTGCACGTCACTTTTTTCTGCAGTTACTGTTGCAACTTGTGTTTCCTTTTGATGAATAGTTTTTGAATCATCATTCTTAGCATAAATTAAATAACCGGATACGGCAATTAGGCCAGCTGCTAAAACACCAATGATGGCATTTTTTGTATTGTTGTTTTTAGTTGTAACTGGCTTTGCTGATGGCGATGGAAAATTTGTTTCTGACATAGTATAAGATTTTAAAATTGAAAAAATATGATTTTGATTATTTGGATATTCTGGATTGGCTGAATTCCAAAACCATGCCATTTAATTTGTTGTGGAGAAAAATCAACGGTTGATATATTTTAAAACATTGATACTAATTCAATTAACTGTTGAATATAAAAGTTTAGTGTAGATTTGTTAAACTTTCCATAACCTCTTTTTTGATTGATAAAACAATAAACAAGGCCCTTACATGAAAGAATTTGATACTATAGTCATAGGATCAGGAGCGGGCGGTTTATCGGCAGCGTTGTGCCTGGCCCGTGCAGGACAAAAGGTGGCTGTTATTGAACAGCATTATGTACCTGGCGGTTGGTGTCATAGTTTTTATATAGATGGCCACCGCTTCAGTCCGGGTGTACATTATATAGGAGGAATGGATAAAGGAGAATCAAGCAGTCATTTATATGAGGGACTGGGCATTGCTAATGAACTCGTTTTTTTCAGAATGAATAAGCATGCTTATGAACATTGCTGGATCGGGGATGAACGCATTGATATGCCCGCAGGTGTTGAACATTTAAAAGAATCGCTATCTGAAATTTTTCCTGAAGAAAAAAAAGGTATAAAGAAATACCTGGATCTTGTTCAAAAAGTAAGTGATCAATTATTCCTTATTCCTAAGATGAACGGATTCTGGGATAATATAACCATACCATACCGTACCAGGCATTTAGGTAAATACGGGCTCTTCAGTTTAAAGCGTGTTATAGACTGGCATATAAAAGATCCGTTGCTGAAGCAGGTACTTAATATACAATGCGGCGATCATGGACTTCCTCCATTTAAAGCAAGCTTCCCACTGCATTGCGCTTTAATGACGCATTATTTTAACGGGGGTTTCTATCCCATGGGCGGGGGTGCCGCCATCGTAAAAGCAATGACCAATGCCATCAAAAAATATGGAGGAGAGATCAGGACCGGGCAGGGAGTTAAAAGAATAATAACTGAAGGCGAAAAGAAAAAAAAGGCAGTGGGGGTTGAATTGCAGAACGGAGAGATCATAAAAGCCAGGCATATCATATCCAATACCGACCCTGCAGCTACTTATAAACTGGTTGGTCACGAAAACCTGGGTAGTAAACTGCTTAAGAAACTAGGAGCTACCCGTTATTCAGTAACCTCCCTGATGTTCTTTATTGCGGTGGATATGAATGTTCGTGATGCCGGTCTTGATTCAGGTAATATCTGGTTCATGGCAGATAAGGGCATGGATGAGATCTATAAAGACCTTACCAGGATATCTATTTTAGAAAAAGATGAATTTGAATCCCTCTTCATCAGTTGCTCCTCTTTAAAAGATCCCTTGAGTTTTGATGGAAGGCATCATACAATTGAGGCCGTTACTTTTATAGATTATGACAGCTTTAAAACCTGTGCAGGTAAAAATGAAAACGCAGACAAATACCAGGAGGTAAAAGAAAGGCTTATAAAAAAACTGCTGAATACCTTTAAAAGAATTTTACCGGAAATGCATAAAAACATAGTTCATATTGAACTGGGCACACCCGTTACCAATGAGCATTATATTAAATCAACCAAAGGAAATGTTTATGGCACAGAAAAGGGGTTTTGGCAAACCGGCCCGTTTTCGTACAACGCTAAAACAGAAATTGAAAACCTGTATATGTGCGGCTCCAGTATTATGAGTCATGGTGTTGCCGGCTCCAGTTACTCCGGTGTAAAAACAGCCGCCCAGGTATTGGGCTGCACCGAAGAAGATCTTTTACAAATTGATGGTACGCAGGAGCTGCGGATATATGATGCAGAGGACTGCAGCCAATGGCCCGAATGGATCCATCAAAGAATAAATATTAAAAAAAAGCGGACTGAAAATAAAAGGTCAGGCATGCTTAAACAATCTTATTGAATTCCTTGATAAGCTTTAATTTTAACGCTATACTGCAACTTTTTCACCTAATGACAAACAGCGATAGTAATGACAGGTTTTGCTTCCACCCAGGAGAAATTTGATATTTTAAAAGCCTGTGTTATTATTCCCACCTATAACAATGCAGCTACACTTGCAAAGCTGATTGAAGATGTAGCTGAATACAGCAATCATATTATTGTAGTCAATGACGGGTCTACCGACGATACACTTGATATTATAAAAAATTACCCGCTGGTTCAACTCGTAAGTTACCAAACTAATGTAGGCAAGGGCTGGGCACTTCGCAAAGCATTTAAATACGCCGTTGAAAAAGGGTACGAATATGCGATAACCATAGATTCCGACGGGCAGCATTTTGCAAAAGACCTGCCTGTATTTATTAAAGCGCTGGAAGCATATCCAAATGCGATCATCATTGGCGCAAGAAATATGGACCAGTCTTCGGTGCCGGGCGGCAGCAGCTTTGGTAATAAATTTTCTAATTTCTGGTTCAAGGTTGAAACAGGAATTTCAAGTCCCGATACACAATCGGGCTACAGGCTCTATCCCTTATTGCCTTTACATAAAATGCGTTTCACAACATTCAAATACGAATTCGAGATAGAGGTATTGGTTAAGGCAGCCTGGAAAGGAATTGATATTATTTCCGTACCGGTAACAGTGTATTATGCACCCAAGGAAGAAAGGGTATCTCATTTCCGGCCATACAAAGATTTTTTCCGCATCAGCGTTTTAAATACAATATTGGTTCTCATCAGCGTACTATATATAAAGCCCCGTGATTTTCTATTAACGCTTTTCAGCAAAAAAAAGATGACAAAATTGCTTGATGAGCACCTTTTCAATCCGCACCATTCTGCACAGCTAAAAGCCATATCCGTTGCTGTAGGTATTTTTATGGGCATTGCACCTCTATGGGGCTTTCAACTGGCCATTGCCATTTTTCTGGCTGTTGTACTCAAGCTCAATAAGCCTCTGGTGATTGTTGCAGCCAATATCAGCATACCGCCCATGATACCAATAATTATTTTCGGGAGTTATAAAATGGGCGCCTTATGGATGGGACCGGATGCGATGCAGATCGCTTTAAGCAACAGCATTACCCTGTCTTCCATTAAACAGAACCTCCTTCAATATATGTTGGGAAGTATTACACTGGCTGTTATTGCTGCATGCATATTTGGGATACTCACATTTATTTTTTTAAAACTGATCGATAAAAAGCAGGCGGTTGTTACAAAGGCTGACTAGTACATGGAAAAAATATTACTCCACATTTATGAATTTTATAAAAAGCGCCGGCCTGCTTTATATGCAACCTTCCTTTTAATTTTTTTATTGGCGGGATGGTTTGCCATGCAGGTAAGGTTTGAAGAAGATATTTCTAAAATTTTACCCAAGGATAAGAAGATCGAAAAACTTAACGAGGTTTTTCAGGAATCTAAATTCATGGATAAACTTGCAGTCACCGTTTCATTAAAAGATACTGCCGGTACTGCAGAACCGGATAGCCTGGTTGCTTATGCCGATACGCTTGCTGAAAAAATAAAGTCCAATCTTGCTGCTTATATAAAAGGCATCAATTATAAAGTAGATGATGAATTAACGCTTGAACTGTTCGGTACTATACAGGAATACCTCCCTGTTTTCCTGGAGGAGAAGGATTACCACCAGATAGATTCCATGATAACGCCTGCCAGGATAAAAGAAACACTGGAACAGAATTTACGTACGCTCAGCTCTCCCGCTGGTTTTGGTTTAAAGAACATGATCAGCAAAGATCCTGTTGGCATCAGTTTTCTTGGATTGAAAAAACTACAGCAGTTACAGTACGATGAGAATTTTGAGCTATACGATAACTATATATTGACCAAAGACAGAAAGCATTTAATGCTTTTTATTACGCCGGCCTTTCCGCCTGCCAATACCGGTAAAAATGCTTTGCTGTTAGAAGGGCTGGATAGTATCATTGAAAATAATAAAAGCAATATCGTAACCGCCTCTTATTTTGGTGCCACCGCAGTATCTGTTGGTAACGCATTGCAACTGCGAAAAGATTCCTTACTCACCCAGGGCATTACTGTTTTATTTATTATTGTTTTTTTAGGATTGTATTTCCGTAAGAAAAGAGCGCCTTTTATCATATTGATCCCGGTAATATTTGGTGCAGTATTATCCCTGGCCTGCATCTATTTTATCCAAGGTAGCATTTCTGTCATTGCATTGGGTACAGGATCGGTAGTGTTGGGCATTGCTGTAAATTATTCACTGCATGTTTTTAATCATTACCGGCATACCAGGAATATAACTCAATTGATACGTGACCTTGCCATGCCGATGACGGTAGGAAGTTTTACAACCGTTGGTGGTTTTTTATGCCTGCAGTTTGTTGAATCGGAAATGCTGAAGGACCTGGGATTGTTTGCTGCATTCAGTTTGATAGGTGCATCACTTTGTTCCCTCATCTTCCTGCCGCATTTTATAGTATCAAAAAAAGACGGGTCTGCACATACAACCCCTACATTTTCCTGGATAGATAAAATAGCCGCATTAAGGCCAGAGTACAATAAATACCTGGTGCTGGTAATTTTTGCGCTTACCATTTTTTTTGCTTTTAAGGCAGGTAAAGTTGGTTTTGAAACCGACCTGCAGCACATGAACTACATGAGCAGCAAATTAAAGGAGTCAGAAAAAAAGCTGAACCATATCAATCAATATGCATTACAATCTGTGTACCTGGTTACCGAAGGCAAAACGCTTGACGAAGCATTGGTCAATAATGAAAAATTGGTTGCGCAAATAAATAAACTGCAGGATAAGCAGGTAGTTAAAAAATACTCCGGTGTTTCTTCATTGATCATTTCTGATAGTCTGCAACAAAAAAGAATTGAAAAATGGAATGCATACTGGACAGCGGAAAAAAAGCATGCCTTGCTGTCAACTTTAACAACGGAAGGCGCAGCTTTAAAATTCAATGCATCGGCCTTTGATAATTTTGACAGCCTGCTGAATAAAACATATTCGCCTGTTGATAAGAATGCCATGGCTGCTGTGCGTAACAATTTTTTGAACGATTATATCACTGAAAAACCCGGTAAGGCAAGCGTGGTTACGTTGGTAAAAGCAGTTCCTGAAAAAAAACAGGAAGTTTATAAAACTTTTGAAAATTCACCGAATGTTACGGTTTTAGATAAGCAATACCTGGCCAACCGTTTTGTAGAAATTGTAAAGGCAGATTTTTCAAGCATTGCTTTCATGACGGCACTGCTGGTTTTTTGCGTATTACTAATAGTCTACGGAAGAATAGAACTGACGCTGGTTTCATTCATACCGATGTTCATTACCTGGGTATGGATACTGGGTATCATGGGTATGGCAGGTATCCAATTCAATATCATCAATATCATCATCTCTGCACTCATTTTTGGTTTGGGTGATGATTACAGCCTCTTTATCATGGATGGTTTGCTGCAGGAATATAAGACAGGCAAGAAGAACCTGTCATCTTTTAAATCATCTATTATTTTATCTGCCGTTACAACCATTGCAGGCCTGGGTGTTTTAATTTTTGCAAAACACCCTGCATTACAATCCATCGCTTTAATTTCTATCATTGGTATTCTTTGTGTGGCGGTGATGTCGCAGGTATTGATTCCATTTTTCTTTTCGGTATTAATAAAAAGCAGGGTTGATAAAAATCGCTATCCCTGGACAGCCTGGGGATTTATTAAATCCTCTTTTGCCTTCTCTTATTTTATTGGCTGGAGTGTAACGCTTACCATTGTTGCCTGGACATTTTCTTTGTTCAACATTAAAGAAAGAGGTAAGCTGGTTTATCATACTATTATTTCCAGAGTTTGCCGTCGGCTGGTATATATTATGATCAATGTAAAAAAGAAGATCATCAATCCACAGCAGGAAAAATTTAAAACACCTGCGGTGATCATTGCCAATCACCAGTCTTCGCTGGATATCCTCCCGCTGATCATGCTGCACCCCAAGCTCATCATGTTCACCAATAACCGTATCTGGAACTCGCCCTTGTTTGGTAAAGTGATACGCATGGCAGATTATTTTCCTGCCGAGCAGATAGAAACAGATATGAGCCTGGTAGAAAAAAGAATTAAAAATGGCTACTCTGTAATTATTTTTCCCGAAGGTACCCGTGCAGAAGATGGCGTGATAAAACGTTTTCATAAGGGGGCATTTTACCTGGCAGAAAAATTAAATGTTGATATACTACCTATTATTATACATGGTACAGATTATACATTAACCAAACAGGACCAGCTTTTAAAAGACGGACAGCTTACCGTTAAGATCTTGCCACGCATTAAGCCGGAGGATAAAACTTATGGCAATAGTTATGGCGAAAGAGCCAAACTGGTTGGGCGTTATTTCAGGAAAGAATTTAACATGCTGAAAAAGGAAGTAGAAACGCCGAAATATTTCCGTGAAAAATTGATATATAATTATCTGTATAAAGGACCCTTGCTGGAATGGTATATGCGGATCAAGACCAGGCTTGAAAAGAATTACAAGCCTTTTCATGAGCTGCTTCCTTTGCAGGGAAAGATCCTGGATATCGGCTGCGGATATGGTTTCATGACGTATATGTTATCTTTTGTATCGCCAGGCAGACATATTACGGGAATAGATTATGATCCCGAAAAAATTGATACGGCCAATCATTGCTTCAGCAAAACCAATACAGTTAATTTTGTACATAGTGATGTGATGGGTTTCGATTTTGAAAACTATGATGCAATCATCATGGCCGATATGCTGCATTACCTGCAACCGGCAGAACAAAAAACAGTTATTGAAAAATGTATAAGTAATTTAAACCCTGGAGGAATGATCATCATCAGGGATGGGGACAGTGATAAAAGAGTATTGCATAAAAAAACAAAGCTTACAGAGATCTTCTCTACCAAGGTTTTGAAATTTAATAAGACAACAACATCAGGGTTGAGTTTTTTATCGGGCAACATGATCAGGACACTGGCTGCAGCAAATAATATGCAGGTGAAAGAAATAGCTGATTCAAGAGTTACGTCGAATACGATCTTTATATTGAAGAGAGAGGTTTAGGGAAGTTTAGAAGGGTTAGGAAAGTTTAGGGACCAAACTAAACCTTCTAAACATCCCGAAACTTTCTAAACCAAACTTAGGGGTTAAAAAAATTAATCAATCTTGAAAGCACATTACGATATAGTGATCATCGGCTCCGGCATGGGAGGCCTTATTTGTGCTGATATACTCAGCCGGGAAGGGTATAAGGTTTGTGTGCTGGAAAAGAACAAACAGGCAGGCGGAAGCTTGCAAACGTATGTAAGAGACCGGGTGATTTTCGACAGCGGTGTGCATTATCTCGGCGGCCTTGGCGAAGGACAGAATCTTTACCAGGTTTTCAAATACCTGGGATTGATAGGCAGGCTGAAGCTGCAGAAAATGGATGAAGAAGTGTTTGATAAGATAATCATAGAGAACGATCCCAAAGAGTATGTGTATGCACAAGGTTATGAGAATTTCATCCGGCAACTGCTAAAAGATTTTCCCAATGAAGAAAAAGCATTGCGTGCTTACTGTGATAAGATACAAGGAGTATGCAGTAAGTTTCCCCTGTATAATTTACGTTCAGGCGGCGATGTAAATGAAAAAACATCGGTGCTGGGGATTGACCTCCAGCAATTCATTGAATCCATCACAGCTGATAAAAAATTACAGGCCGTACTGGTGGGTAATAATATGTTGTACGTATTACAGGGAAATAAAACACCCTTGTATGTGCACGCCATGATACTCAACAGTTATATTGAAAGCTCCTGGAAATGCATTGATGGCGGGTCGAATATCACTAAATATATGATACAGAACATTCGACAACATAAAGGAGAGATATATCGCAATACGGAAGTAAAAAGGATCGTAGTGGAAGCCGGGAAAGTAAGTTCGGTTGAACTGTCAGATGGATCACATGTTTTTGCAAATACCTTTATCAGTAATATGCACCCGGTGCGAACGCTGGAAATGACAGCAACGGATCTTATCAAACCGGCTTACCGCAACAGGGTAAAAGAGTTAGAGAATACGGTTTCCTCTTTCATTGTGAATATTGTTTTTAAGAAAAATACTTTTCCGCATACCAGACACAATTATTATTACCAGAAAGAAGGCCATGTATGGCATCCTGCCGCTCATACGGAAGAGAACTGGCCACTGACGTATGCCTTGTTCTTTGCTTCTTCTTCAAAAACGGAAGGCTATGCCGAGTCGATGACCATCCTTGCATACATGCGTTTTGATGAAGTAAAGCAATGGGTCGGCACATTCAATACGGTTTCGAATGAAATTGACAGGGGAAAAGATTATGAAGCGTTCAAGACCAGAAAAGCCGAAAAGCTGATCGACCTGGTGCAGGAGAAATTCCCAGGCCTTAGAGATGCAATACAATCATACTATACAGCAACACCATTATCTTTTCGTGATTATATCGGTAATGATGACGGCTCTATGTATGGTATTGCAAAAGATTTCCGCAATCCATTAAAAACATTCATATCGCCGCGTACTAAAATTCCTAACCTGTATTTAACAGGACAGAACCTTAATTTACATGGCGTGCTGGGTGCATCTATGAGCGGGGTTGTAACCTGTGTTGCATTTATGGGCAATGAAAGTATAATTGAAAAGATCAGAAATGCTTAAAAGAAAAAAATTCTGGAAACGGGTTGGCTATGTCTTTGGAGCATTTTTGCTGCTGCTGGTCATTGCTGCCATTTACCTGGTGCAGGTCTCTAAAGTAGATCCGCCTAAGCCGGCCGATATCACCAGCATACAGTTACAGCGCACCGATCACGGGAATGGTTTTTATACTTTGAAGAATAATTGGTTTCGCCACAGCAAAAGCGGGCTCTATGAATTGTATGTAGAAGGCGATGCTTTTGAGCGTGGCATTATAAATGGTAAACTTACCAAAGAACTGGTGGTAAGACAGGAAGATCATTTTGCTCAGCAGATAACCAGGATGGTGCCATCCAAATTTCAAAGAGGATATTTAAAATACCTTATCGGTTTTTTTAACCGCAACCTGGATGATAACATTACCGAAGAATACAAGGATGAGATATATGGAGTTTCAGAGTCAGCATCTCCTGCTTATCAATACCTGGGTAGCAATTACCAGCGTATTTTAAATTACCATGCCGCACATGATATTGGCCATGCTGTACAAAACCTGATGCAGGTAGGCTGTACATCGTTTGGTACCTGGGGTGCTATGTCGGCAGACAGCACGATGATCATTGGCCGCAATTTTGATTTTTATGTAGGCGATAAATTTGCAGAAGATAAGATCGTTGCATTTGTTAAACCAAAAACAGGATATAAGTTCATGACGGTTACCTGGGGTGGTTTTGTGGGCGCCGTTTCCGGCATGAACGACCAGGGACTTTCAGTTACTATCAATGCTGCAAAATCAGACCTGCCAACGGGTTCAGCAACACCAGTATCTGTAGTAACCAGGGAGATATTGCAATATGCAAAAAATATTGAGGAGGCCATAGCGATCGCAAAGAGCAGGAAAATGTTTGTGTCCGAATCTTTTTTAGTGGCCTCGGCAGCAGATAATAAAGCGGTGGTGATTGAAAAAACACCGGGCGAACTTGATGTGTATGATCCGCAAAAAGATTTTATCGTTTGTGCAAATCATTTTCAAAGCAAAGCTTTGGGAAGATCGAAAATGAATATTGAACAGGAAAATGAAAGCGCATCACCCTACCGCTATAAAAGATTGATGGAATTATTAAATGCCAACGGCAAGAACACGGTACAAAAAACCATTAATATTCTCCGTGATCAGAAAGGTTTGAATGGCGCCAACATAGGGTTGGGTAACGAAAAAGCTATCAACCAGTTATTGGCCCACCACTCTATTGTTTTTGAGCCAAAAAAATTATTGGTATGGGTTTCTACTTCACCCTGGCAACTTGGGCAGTACGTGGCTTACGACCTGAATAAGATATTTGCCATGCAGGGTATGAAAGATAATAATGAAATTGCTGACAGCAGTTTAACCATTGCGGCCGATAGTTTTTTATTAACTCCTGCCTATAAAAACTTCCAGGTATTCAGGAACATCAGGCAGCAGTTCCTGGACGGGCTTAATATTAATACAATCGCCTTAATTGCCAGCAACCCGGAATATTACCAAACCTATGTGCTGGCGGGGGATTATCTCTACAAGAAAAAAAATTATGCAGAAGCCTTAAAAAATTATCAACTTGCATTAACAAAAGTTATCGCAACAAAAAAAGAAGAAGATCATATTAAAGCACAGATACAGAAAATTAATAAAAAACTTGCACCATGATATTTGGGATCGGCACAGACCTAGTTGATGTGGAGCGCATCTCCGGTAAGCTGGAGAAAAAAGCCGGCTTTAAAGAACTGGTTTTTTCTGCTGCTGAAATTATATATTGTGAAGCAAGGGCATTTAAATACGAACACTATGCGGCCCGTTTTGCGGCAAAGGAAGCTTTTTTAAAAGCAATGGGTACGGGATGGAGAAACGGAACCGCATTCAATGAAATTGAGATCTATAATGATGGGGAAGGAAAACCTGAATTTCGTTTTCACGGCGTTACCGCAGAAACTGTTGCAGGAATGAACTTTGAAAAGATCTCCGTTTCACTTTCTCATATAAAGACCACGGCATGTGCAATGGTGGTAATTGAAAAGTAGTTTTTTAAGCTCTGGAAATAATAATGCTGTCAGTCTGAGCTTGTCGAAGACGGCGAAATTAAAATGATACTTTTCATACAAACCCGCCTTCGACAAGCTCAGGCTGACACTCTTCTGTGAGTTAGGCACGTAATTGAGCAATGAATTGGATTTTAAATGTTTTAAATAACTTATACAGATTATGAACTACTCACCCGAAGCAGCCTTCCAGAGCAAGGAAGAAATTAAAGCCATGCAGGAAATAAAACTACAGGAGGCTATTGCATATCTTAACCAGTATTCGCCTTTTTATAAAGAATTTTTCAGCCAGGCTAAATTCAATTCAAAGGGAATTAAAACCATTGAGGACCTGGCAGTAATTCCGGTTACCATTAAAGAAGACCTGCAGCAACGCAATGAAGATTTTTTATGTGTGCCCCGTAACAAGATCATAGAATACAGTTCTACTTCGGGCACTTTGGGAAATCCTGTTACGGTAATGCTTACCGAAAATGATCTTGAGCGCCTGGCCTGTAATGAATATTCATCTTTTGTAAGCGCCGATGGATCGGTAAACGATACCTACCAGCTCATGCTTACATTAGACCGGCAGTTCATGGCGGGCATGGCCTATTATGCAGGCATCCGCAAATTAGGCGCAGGCATCATCAGGCTGGGGCCGGGTGTACCATCATTGCAATTGGAAACCATTTTAAGGTTGAAGCCCACAGCAATTGTAGCAGTGCCCTCATTTATATTAAAATTGATAAGTTATGCTGCAGCGCATAATATTGATGTTAACAGTACTTCAGTAAAAAAGGCGATCTGCATTGGTGAAAATATCCGCAATACAGATTTCTCACTCAATGCGCTTGGTAAAAAAATTACCGAAGCATGGGATATCAAATTATATTCGACCTATGCCTCTACAGAAATGCAGACCGCATTTACTGAGTGCAGTGAATGTAAAGGCGGCCACCTGCAACCCGACCTGGTGATCGTGGAGTTGCTCGACGAAATGAATAAACCCGTTAAAGCAGGCGAGCCGGGCGAAGTAACCATTACAACTTTAGGGGTTGAAGGAATGCCACTGCTGCGTTATAAAACAGGCGATATATGTGTGTATGATGACGAACCATGTGCCTGTGGGCGAAACAGTTTAAGACTATCGCCCATTGTTGGCCGCAAAAAACAAATGATCAAATTCAAAGGCACTACGCTTTATCCACCTGCCCTTTTTGACCTGTTGAACGAAATGGATGATGTACTTGATTATGTTGCAGAAGTATCTTCTAACGAAGTGGGGACAGATGAAGTACAACTTTATATATTACCGGAAAATTTTACAGAAGAATGTAATAGAAAAATAAGAGCCAATTTACAGGCCAGGTTAAGGGTTAGTCCTCATATAAAATATATAACAGAAGAAGAATTAAAAAAAATTCAGATGCCTGAAGCAGGAAGGAAAATTATCAGGTTTATTGACAGGAGAAATTAAAACAAAAAATTACAAGTAAATATTAGCTCCAGTATTTCCCTTATTTTTATATTCCTTAAAACTTAACTTATGAATGATCAATATGATGTAGTAGTATTAGGTGGAGGCCTTGCCGGACTTACATTATCATTACAACTTAAAAAAGCAAAACCAGATATCTCTATTCTTGTATTAGAGCGTAGAGAAAGTGAAGCCGCCACGGCGGCTCATAAAGTTGGCGAATCAACGGTAGAATTAGGCACGCATTATTTGAGAGAAGTATTGGACCTCAAAGGATATTTAGAAGAACATGAACTTCCTAAACATGGTCTCCGTTTTTTCTTTAAAAATGATACCAAGGAAGATATTGCCAGCAGGGTGGAATTAGGCCCTCGCTTAAGGTTACCAGTACCCAGCCACCAGCTAGACAGGGGGACACTGGAAAATTATTTAATGAGACTTACCAGGGAAAGAGGAAATGAACTTAAACTTGGTGCAAAAGTTTCAGGTGTTGAAATTTCAAAAGAAAACGGCCACGAAGTTTCTTACATAAAAGGAGGCGAAGAAATAAAAGTAAAATGCCGCTGGGTTGCCGATGCCTCGGGCAGGGCCAGTGTTTTGAAACGTAAGTTCCAGTTGCAAAAACCTATGGAGCATCACGTTAATGCAGTTTGGTGGAGATTGAAAGGTGTTATTGATATTGATACCTGGACAGATAATAAAGACTGGCAATCATTCCTTGAACCTGGCCTGCGTTATTTAAGTACGGTGCATTTTATGGACAGCGGCTATTGGTTATGGGTAATTCCATTAGGTTCTAAAAATACAAGTATCGGTATTGTTGCCGATCCGGCCGTTCATCCTTTTGATACATTCAACACCTACGAAAAAGCAGTTGAATGGATGCGGGTGAATGAACCACTGGCTCATAAAATGCTGGTGCCTTTGGGTGAAGGAGATGGATTGATGGATTTTAAAATTCTGAAGCATTATGCCCATCATACTCAAAAGGTTTATTCAACCGACAGGTGGGGAACAGCCGGTGAATCCGGTCCGTTCCTGGATCCCTTGTATTCTCCCGGCACCGATTTTATTGCCATGAATAATGGCTGGTTAAGCGACTTGATATTACGTGACCTTGCCGGGGAAGATATTGAAACCCGTTTAAGCATTTATGAGCAATGCCACCTGGCATTGGTTGATGCATGGATACCTATTTACCAGGATAAATACCTGCTAATGGGAAATACGCAGATCATGGTGATCAAGATATTCTGGGATTGGGCAGTTTACTGGGCCGTGCCATCGCATTTATTTGCCAATAAGGCGTTTAACAATATCAGGGTGTTGAGAGATTTATTTGCAAAAAAAGATGGCTTTGGCCGTAAGTTTGGAGAGCTGCATAAAATAATGCAGGACCTGTTTTTAGAATGGTTGCCTTATGAGCATGAAACATTTTCAAACCGCTATATAGATCCTTTCGATCTGAAAGTCCTTAGAAAATTCCAGGAAGATATTGAAGTGCAACACGAACCCGCCGCTTTGATAGAACAAATAGGTAAAAACATGAACATGCTGGAGCAGCTGGCTGTGGCTATTTTCAGGCTGGTGAATGCACAGGTGAATGGCACATCTCCTGACATCAAAGTGAATCCTTACACCATTAACCTTGGTAAAAAAGAAGGAGCCATGATGCTGGATACGGAATCAGATGCAGCTATTGCCCCGGGTGAAGCAATATCAAAGGACGTGGACATTATGTGGTTTTATCCTAAAGCCGCGATGGCAGCAGCAGAATAATTAATTAAATAAACAACTTTGGCAAAGTTCAAAACTTTGCCAAAGTTTAATACCACCCACCTGTTCAATCAACATGATATGAACAAAGCTTTAGCAAACACGGAAAAAATACAAACTGTTTTTTTGAATACACAATTGTTTTATGCAACGCATGAGGGCATGCCTGCATTAGTTGAATACCTGGAAAAAACAGAGCCTGAATTTAGTTCCATAGCTTATGAAAGCGCTTCCATGGCCATAGCCATAAAAGATTTTGAAAGCGATACATTTCCGGCTGGCTGGCTGGCTTTTGCAAATGGCCCTGCCTTGCAACATAAAGCACAGGTTTACGTAGGCCTTGGCTGGGCAATAGCTAAATTAAATCTTCCCTTTTTAGAAACGCTTAAAGAACTTGATACGCACCCTTATTTCCGCATTGCTGATGGATGCGGTTATTATGATGGAAGTTTCAGGCAGAGACAAACGGTATTAAGCCAGCAATTACCTATCAATATATCTGTAGAAGCATTGCCCATGTACGACCAGGGTGTAGGCCGAAGTATTTGGTATACGGCAAGGACTGATATAGATAAGATACAAAGTATGATAGAAACATTTCCTGCTAACAGGCAGCCTAATCTGTGGCGGGGTATTGGAATTGCTGTTGCCTATGTGGGCGGATGTAGTGAAATCGAATTAAAAACTTTATGGCAATGTGCCGGGAGTAATGGACTTCAACTGGCGATTGGTGCAGCGCTTGCAGCCAGGGCACGTATGCAGGCAAAAACGGAAACAACAGACACAAACCATTGTTCACGCCTGTGGTATACTCTTGCTGCAAATGATCCAAAGTTAATTGCATTTAAACAGGGTGAGCACGCAAACGAAAAATTTGAAATGACTCATTTAAGCTGGATTAATCAAATAGAAGAGAATTTTTTAAATGGGTTTGGAAAACCTGGTTAAATAAAAAAGAGGAAAGGTTCTGAAATCCTTTCCTCTTTGATGAATTTTCTACGATTGATTAATTCACTGTGATCAACAATGGTTGATAACGATTCTTCTTAACCTGTGCCCTGCCAATAAACTGGTTGCCATTTATCATGGTAAATTTGGCCGGATAAACCCGTACTTCTTCTTCCCTGGTATCAAACAACAGTACTTTATCAGTAATTACACCGGCATTATCTAATTTTGAAACTACTACCTGGCCACCTGCCCCATCTACGTGGTATTTAGGCACCTCGTCTTCGGTTAATTCCATATTCTTTTTATTATCGAGGTATAAAAAATAATAACCGGTTGCATCGCTTATCAGCTTAAAGCCCATTGTACCGGGCAAGTTGTAATTTATCTGGAAAGTATAACTGGTGGTGGACCCTTTTTGCTTTTTAGGTATTTTACGCAGCCATTCAAACTGGCCAGCAGCATTAATTTTACCAGCTATAATATCTTCGTAATAAAAAGTTGTATATGTTCTGGTTTGTCCTCTACTGTCCATTGTTCGGGTCACCACTTTAAAATATTCTTCCAGTACCATCATCACACTGCCATCGCTTTCTATCATAATATTACGCACTACTAAATTTGGTGCTTCGTAATCATCCTTTTTTTCCATTTTCCTTTTGGTTCTGGCCGATTCAAATTTCTTCAGGTCGGCTAGCGGGAATTCATAATAACCATTTTTATATTTTACCATTTTATTATTCTGGTCAAGTGCCGCTAGGAATACGCCATCGGTTCCATTGCTCTTTGCTTTTTTACTGTAGGTGCAGGCAATAATCATTTCGTGCTGCAGGTTTTCAATCAAAGATGTTTCGTGAATAAAATAATCATCCAGTGAAATGGTTGCAGTAATTATTTTCTTATTGCCTTTCATAAATTTCATGATCTCATAATGATAGCCAGGCTTGCCCGTTTCTTTATCTTTTTCCCTTCTTTTATCAGAATCATACACTTTGGCCAGCATATAAGCATTGCCATTGCCATCAACAGAAAAATCAGAATTGTCCATGATCTGTTCTGTATAAGGCATAGTAAATTCTCCACCCCACAGTTTATTCATGTTCTCATCAAAAACCTGCAAGCCTATCTTGTCATAATTCTTTTTGTCATTTTTCTCCTCAGGCCATAAACGGTAATTTACCAATAGTTTTTTGCCTTCTGCATCATAATTAAACTGGTATTTATTATCAACTTTCATCTGGTAAAAACCTGTGGAACTAAGGTCTCCGGCCAGCCTGGTGGTTTCAAACATTTTAGTATTGTTAGCCGTTAACTTAGTGCCATTAACATCAAGTTTATCATAATACAGGGTCTCTGTTTCAGATGCTTTATCCCAGTCACTGTGAAGCCAGTAATAGTTACCGTTTTTAAATTCTGTAACTGTTTCACTGTTGAAATTTTTGGTTACTTCGGGCAGTTCAATTAATTTTTCAGCAGACTGTTCCAAAGTTTTTGAGTCAAACTTCACAATGATCAGTTCATCTTTCTTTAGGGAAAGATTAACGATACCATCCTTATTGTTTCCAAAAAAAGAAAGGTCTTCCGATTTCCTGGGTAACTCATATTCTGAGCCCAGTTTAAAAGTAAATTTTTTGTTTTGAGCAAAGGAAGCTGTTGTTAAAAAGCTGGCTAATGCCAGGATCAAAAATTTCATACTGTAATTAGTTTTGATGTGAGTGAAAGGTTTATAAGTTATTAAATTAAGGATACCCGGAAGTTTGTAATTTATTAAACATAAAACACAAATGGTAAACCCGGATTAATTATTCTTTGAAATGAACTTTCCGATTTTCTGGCCGGATAAATAATAAGCATCTGCAATGCGTGATCCTGCATCAAATGCTGCTCCACGAAACATATTCTCGCCGGGCTTTTCAACAGAAAGCACAACAAGTTTTTTATCTTTTTTTGCTGTTTCCACAATCGTCACCGATCCGTCAATGCCTGCATTTCTTTTTGAAACACCAATACTGTAGCCCGGTTCAAGAAATTTTGTATTAAAAATGAGGGTATATTTTGAATCCGGGCTTACCGTCATCTTGTTCTCCTTTGTAAAACCTAAAATGAATTTAGGTTCAAACTTCAATTTTTTATCTTCTGCCCATTTGGTAGCCCACATCTCACCTGTTCCTGCCTCCTTGGTATTGTACTCTTCCTTTTTCCTTTTGATATAATCCTCTTCTTTGCTAAAATCTCCTACAGCCATTTTTTCATATGTAAATTCAATATTGATGTTTGTTTCTCCTTTCAAAATGGAAAGATCACCTTTGGTTAGGTCAACCAATTGGGCATAGCCGCTAAAGCTGCTGAATAAAATGGCAATAAGAAATAAAAATGCTTTGATTTTTTTCATTTGTAAGTATTTGAAATAAAATTAAGGGGTTCCGTTTTAAATTATTAGGGAAATAAAAAAAGGCTTCCAATTCAGGAAGCCTTAGTATAATAAGCAATTAGTTTACTTAAGGTATTTGGCTATTTTTTTGCCACTGTTTGCATACGCTTCAGAAATTCTTAAGCCAGTATCAAAGTCATAGCCAAATGCAGTACCACCGGGAACATTAGAAATGGTTAAAGTACATACTTTTTTATCACGGTTGGCCGTTTCAACAATCCATACTTCCGCATCTATCTCTGCATTCTTACGGCTGATACCGATGTTGTAGCCAGGTTCAATAGATAATGTTTTAAATATCAATGTGTATTTTGCTTTATCGCTCATCGTCATGCCACTTGTTTCTGAAAACAATAGTTCAAACTTTGGCTCAAAGCGGGCTTCCTTATCTCTTTTCCAGCTGGCAGCCCAGCTATCACCCTTTCCGGCTTCCTTTTTATTATACTCTTCTGTTTTTGCAGTAATATAATCTTGCTCATTTTTAAATTTACCAACACTTAAGTTATCATAAACAAATTCAATATTAATGGTAGTTTCTGGTTTTAAAATATCGGGATTACCACTGGTAGTTTTTATCTTTTGAGCTCCGGCCTGCAAAGAGAAGCAGGAAAATGCTATAACGGTAAGTACACTTGTTATTTTTTTCATATTTAGTTAAGTTTTTAAATGATAAGCTAAATTATATAAAAAAGGCTTAATAAAAAATACCCATTACCCACAAAAATTCACTGTTATCTTATCCTATCTTCATATATGAGAGTCAAAAAATTTAAATTTGAATTCTTTATTCTAATTTTACCACAATAGTTACCAAACTTAATAATTGCTTTAAATAAATTCGGACCATGGTACATGTAGGAGACAGGGCACTTACGTTAGATAATTTTTCTGATATACTTTATAAACAGAAGCAGGTTAGCTTAGATACGCAGACAGTTGAAAAAGTGAATGTGAATTTTAATTTTTTAAAAAAATTCTCATCTAATAAACTGATATACGGTATCAATACAGGCTTTGGCCCTATGGCCCAGTATAAGGTTAACGAAAAGAACCTGCTGCAACTGCAATATAATCTTATCAGAAGTCATAGCTCGGGCGGCGGAAATTTAATGAGCCCTATTCTGGTTAAGGCAGTAATGATAGCCCGGTTAAACAGTTTAATGCAGGCTTATTCAGGTGTTAATACCGAAATTGTTGAACTGCTGAAGGAACTTATCAATAAAGATGTTTCTCCCTGCATTTACGAGCATGGCGGCGTTGGTGCCAGCGGCGACCTGGTTCAGCTTGCTCATCTTGCCCTTGTTTTAATTGGTGAAGGCGAAGTTATTTATGAAGGCGAAGTACAATCTACAGCAACTGTATTCTCTAAATTGAAGATCAAACCACTTACTATTCATATCAGGGAAGGGCTTGCCATATTGAATGGCACTTCGGCCATGACCGGTATTGGCATGGTTAATATTATACAGGCACAAAAATTATTGGAGTGGTCGGTTATGTTATCGGCTATGATCAACGAAATAGTAGAAGCTTTTGACGATCATTATTCTTACGAACTGAATATTGTTAAGCATCATAAAGGGCAAAATAAAATTGCTGCACAGTTAAGAGAGATATTAAAGGACAGTAAGATGATCCGCAGCCGATCAGAACATTTGTATAACCCCGAAAAGCTTGACCAGGAAGTGTTTCAGGATAAAGTGCAGGAATATTATTCACTGCGATGCGTAACCCAGGTGCTGGGCCCTATTTACGATACCATTTGCCAGGCAGAGAAAATAGTGGTAGATGAATTAAACTCTGTAAATGATAACCCGGTTATCGATCACGAGAATGAGAATATTTTTCATGGCGGTAATTTTCATGGCGATTATGTTTCGCTGGAGATGGATAAATTAAAGATAGCCATCACTAAATTATCCATGCTGTCTGAAAGACAGTTGAATTATTTGCTGAATGAAAAACTGAATCAAAAATTTCCACCTTTTGTAAACCTGGGTGTACTGGGTTTTAATTTTGGCATGCAAGGCATGCAGTTCACCGCAACTTCTACTGTTGCCGAAAACCAGACCATGTCTTTCCCCATGTATGTACACAGCATACCCAACAACAACGATAACCAGGATATAGTGAGCATGGGTTGTAACGCAGCATTGATGACCAAAAGAGTAATAGATAATTCCTTTGAAGTATTGGCCATACAGATGATGACCGTATTACAGGCTATTGATTATTTAAAATGTACTGACAAGCTTTCAACAGAAACAAAACATATCTATACCCAGATAAGAAAAGTATTTCCAAAGTTTATAGAAGATCAACCTAAATACAAAGACCTGGAAAGGATCAAGAGGTATTTTGAAAAATCTGATCCTGTTGTTTCTTTCAAATTGGGCAAAATTCCGGAACAGGTTATTTCCTGATTTTTGAAAATTATAAGATGTCAACCTGAGCTTGTCGAAGGTGGGTTGATATCTAAAACAAGATTGTAAAATAATATACCGCCTTCGACAAGCTCAGGCTGACAGTAAAAAAAATGAAAGGGTTATACCATGTAACTCCCAATAACAATAATCAATTAAGGGAAAGTAAGTACACATGAAATATGCATTAGTTACAGGTGGATCAAGAGGAATTGGAAGAGCGGTTTGTATAAAGCTGGCGGCCATGGGGTATAATGTATTGATCAATTATAAATCGAATGAAGAAGAAGCGAATAATACACTTGCCTTAGTAAAAGAGAAAGGAGTTGATGGAGAGATATTACAATTTGATGTATCGGATAAAGAAGCCATTAAAACCACGCTGGGCAACTGGATGGAAGCCAATGAAGACAAAGTGATTGAAGTATTGGTTAATAATGCCGGCATAAGAAAGGATGGGCTGATGATGTGGATGAAGGATGAGGATTGGGAGGATGTGATGAACACGAATCTGGGCGGATTCTTTTATGTTACCCGCCTGGTGGTAAACAGCATGTTGATGAAAAAATATGGAAGGATCATCAATATCGTTTCGCTTTCGGGCCTGAAAGGCTTGCCTGGCCAGACCAATTATTCGGCAGCAAAAGCTGGTGTAATTGGTGCAACAAAAGCACTGGCACAGGAAATAGGACGAAAAGGAATTACGGTGAATGCGGTGGCACCCGGGTTTATTAAAACAGATATGACGGGCGACCTGAATGAAGCTGAATTAAAAAATCTTATCCCGCTAAAGCGTTTTGGTTTACCGGAAGAAGTGGCACATACGGTTGCATTTTTGGCATCACCTGAAGCAGCATATATTACGGCGGAAGTGATTTCGGTGAATGGTGGACTATATTCCTAAAATCAAAAGTCAAAAAAGAAGCTCATAATTCTCAGAGTCTAATTTTGATTTTTGAATTTTTACTTAGTATTATGAACAGAGTTGTTATAACAGGCATGGGTATTTATTCCTGCATAGGAAAAAATCTTGATGAGGTAAGGGACTCCTTGTACAAAGGAAGATCCGGCCTTATACTTGATCCCGTGCGTAAGGCCTATGGTTACCGCTCTGGCCTGACAGGCTTTGTTGAAAAACCAGAATTAAAAGGAAAATTAGATAGAAGAGCTCGTATAATGCTGCCGGAGCAAGGCGAATATGCTTATTTAGCCACTATGGAAGCTTTGCAAAATGCAGGCATTGATGAGGATTATATAAATGCAAATGAAATTGGAATTTTATATGGTAACGATAGTTCGGGTAAAGCTGTTATTGAAGCAAATGATATTATAAGAGAGAAAAAAGATACCACATTAGTTGGATCGGGTGCGGTTTTTCAAACCATGAACTCTACAGTAACGATGAACCTGGCCACCATTTTTAAATTACGTGGGGTAAACTTTACTATCAGTGCTGCCTGTGCAAGTGGTTCACATGCCATTGGCCTTGGTTATCATTTTATAAAAACAGGGTTACAGGATTGTATAGTATGTGGCGGTGCACAGGAAATAAACCTTTTGGCTATGGGCACTTTTGATGCGCTGTCTGCATTTTCGGTTAGAGAATCTGATCCTTCAAAAGCCTCACGCCCTTTTGACCGTGACCGGGATGGATTGATACCTAGCGGCGGAGCCGCTACGGTTATTTTAGAAAGCCTGGAATCAGCACAAAGAAGAGGTGCAAACATATTAGGAGAAGTTATAGGTTATGGGTTTTCATCAAATGGGGCACATATCAGTAATCCTACGGTAGATGGGCCTGTAAGGTCTTTGCATATGGCTATGAAAGATGCAGGTATACAATCAGCAGATATTGATTATATAAATGCACATGCAACATCTACACCGGCCGGCGATTGCAGTGAAGCTAAAGCTATACATGAAGTTTTTGGTGAACATAAACCACTGGTAAGTTCAACAAAATCTATGACAGGACATGAGTGCTGGATGGCTGGTGCCAGCGAAATAGTTTATTCAGTATTAATGATGCAAAATTCATTTGTTGCACCTAATATAAATTTTGAAAACCCGGATGAGGATTCCGCAAAATTGAATATAGCAAAAGTGGCTGTGGAAAAGGATATAGTTGTATTTTTGTCCAACTCCTTTGGTTTTGGAGGAACTAACTCATCGCTAATTATCAGGAAACTGGTATAATTGAAAAGTGCTTATGACAAACAATGAAATTATAGAAAAAATTCACGAATTCCTGATAGAGGATTTTGAAGTGAGTGCAGAAAAATTAGTTCCTGAAGCTAATTTAAAAGACACGCTTGGACTTGACAGCCTGGATTATATTGACCTTGTAGTGGTTATTGAAAGTAATTTTTCTTTTAAAGTTAAACCTGAAGACTTTACTGATATTGCTACCTTCCAGGACTTTTGTGATTATGTGATCTCCCGTGTAAATTCAAAAGAAATGGCATAATGTCTGCGTGGCAGGGCAAATCAAAAGGCACTCCGCTGGGATACCGGATATTTGTATGGGTATTAAAAACTTTTGGAGTTTTACCGGCCTATTTCCTGTTGCGTTTTGTTGCACTCTATTATTTCTTTTTTTCTTTTAAGGCTTCCCAGCAAATTTATAAACTCTACCGCCACAAGCTTGGCTACAGTTGGTTTTCATCAATTACCAAAGTTTATACAAATTATTTTTTACTGGGGCAGAGCATTATTGATAAGGTAGTAGTAATGTCGGGTATTAAAAATAATTTCAGTTTTGATTTTGATGGAGAAGAAAACCTGCGGCAGATAGCAACGATGCAAAAAGGAGGCATTTTACTGAGTGCTCATATCGGTAACTGGGATGTAGCAGGCCATTTGTTCACCCGCCTTGAAACACCCATTAATATTGTGTTGTACGATGGAGAGCATGAGCAGATAAAAGAATACCTGGAAGGGGTTACAGGTAAGTCGAAAATAAATATCATTGTAATTAAGAACGACCTGAGCCATATTTATGCCATCAGCAATGCATTTACAAACAACGAACTGGTTTGTATGCACGCCGACAGGTTTCTACCGGGTAATAAAACGCTTACGGCAAATTTTTTAGGTGCTGAAGCGAAGTTTCCGATAGGGCCTTTTTTACTGGCGGCTACATTTAAAGTGCCGGTATCATTTGTTTTTGCTGTAAAGGAAACTAAGTTACATTATCATTTTTTTGCCAGTGCTATAAAAGATTATAGTTCTTTTGCAAAAGAGAAACTTATGCAGGAAATGTTGAAGGACTTTGCTGGGGAAATGGAAAATAAACTGAAACAATATCCTGAACAATGGTTTAATTATTATAATTTTTGGGAAGCATAAATAAATGGTAACAAAAGAACATATACAATCACTCATTCCGCAACGGCCACCCTTTGTAATGATAGACAGGTTGATATCATTTACTGAAAATAGCACTACAACTGGTTTTGAAATAAGAGCGGATAATATTTTTGTAGAGAATGGAAGCTTTAAAGAGCCAGGGCTGGTCGAAAATATTGCACAAACAGCTGCAGTGAGGGCGGGTTATATTTCGCAAACCGAAAACAAACCTGTGCTGGTTGGTTATATCGGCGCAGTAAATAACCTGAAGGTATTTGCTCTGCCCAAAACCGGCGATGAATTAATTACAGAAATTACCATAGAAAACCAGATTTTTGATGTAACATTAATTGCAGGAAAGATAACCTGCAACGATGAGCTGATAGCCCAATGTAACATGAAAATATTTATTAATAAAATAAGCAATTCCTGATGAAAAAGGAATTGACAAACAGAACGGAAATACTGGTTCGATTCAATGAAGCAGACCCACTGGGTATTGTGTGGCATGGCCACTACATCCGGTATTTTGAAGATGGAAGGGAAGCATTTGGAAATATGCATAACCTGGGTTACCTGGAGGTATATAAACTTGGTTTTGTTATTCCTGTTGTAAGTGTGCAGTGCGATTTTAAAAGATCATTACGATATGGTGACAGGGTTATAGTAGAAACCAAATACATTCCAACCGAAGCGGCAAAAATGAAATTTACCTATCGCCTCTTTAATGCGGCAACCGGCGAAGTGGTGGCAACAGGTTCATCAGTTCAGGTTTTTTTAAGTAAAGATGATTCCGTACTTCAACTGGCCAATCCGGCATTTTTTGAAGACTGGAAAAAACAACATGACCTGGTTTAACAGGGAAAAATTATGATAGACATTTTCATCAGTTCAGATAATATTACATCACCCATTGGTTTAACAACTGCTGAAAATTTTATGCAGCTTAAACAAAATGTGTCGGGTATACAATTGCATGATGATAAAAACATGTCGGATCAACCCTTCCAGGCTTCTCTATTCAACAACGAATTTAGTATTACTGATAATTCATCAACATATACCAGGTTTGAAAAACTGTTGGTCGCATCTATCAGCGATGCATTGGCAAACAGTAATATCAACCCCAAGGATGATAAAACGATCCTGATCATTTCTTCCACCAAGGGCAATATCAGTTTATTAGAAACTGAACCTGCTTCCGGATCATTGAACGAAAGAGTTTCATTGAATACATCTGCAAAACTGGTTGCCGATCATTTTGGTTTTTTGCATCAGCCGGTAATTGTTTCCAACGCCTGCATTTCAGGTATGCTGGCGATATTAACCGGCATGCGGTTAATTCAATCCGGTCAATACGAACATGCAGTAGTTGCCGGGGCAGATGTGATCAGCAAGTTTGTGCTGTCAGGCTTTCAGTCGTTCCAGGCAGTAAGTATGTTGCCCTGCAAACCATTTGATGCAGCAAGAGACGGCATCAATTTAGGTGAAGGGGCAGGCACAATTATCCTTACTGCTACCAAAGCATTTTCATCAGGGATAAAAGTTACTGGCGGTTCTGTAAGTAATGATGCCAACCATATCAGCGGCCCATCACGTACCGGTGAAGAATTAAATCTTGCAATAACAAGTGCCATGAATGCAGCCCGGGTAACTGCCAATGATATTGACTTTATTTCTGCTCACGGTACCGCCACAATTTTTAATGATGAGATGGAAGCTAAAGCCATTAACCTGGCTGGCCTGCAATCGGTACCTGTTAATAGTTTAAAAGGGTATTACGGACATACCTTAGGCGCTGCCGGGTTGATCGAATCTATTATTTCTATCCAATCATTAAAAGAAAACCTGGTTATACCAACCCGTGGATACAATACCCCCGGCGTAACACAGCCGGTCACCATATGTACATCGCTACTTGAATCATCGTTACAGCATTGTTTAAAAACAGCTTCGGGTTTTGGAGGTTGCAATGCAGCAATGGTATTCAGCAAACAATAATTATAAAAAATAAAAACAGCACTTTAAAATTTATGAATTTTTTTTCTAAGGATACTAAAACAGCTTTTAAAGCAAAAGAAGCAGCACAGTGGATAGCTTTTGGCCCCGTAATTTTCCAGGCAGCAAGGGTACTGCGTAATTCAGGTATATTAAAATTATTGGAAGACAGTGGTAAAACAGGGTTGACCAATGAAGAGATTGCTGAACAGGTTAAACTTTCTAATTATGGCGTACGGGTATTGCTTGAATCAGGACTAAGTCTTGGACTTGTGCTGCTGAACGAAAAGAAATTTACACTTGGTAAAGTGGGTTACTTTATTTTAAATGATGGCTTAACAAAAACCAATATGGATTTTGTGCATGATGTAAATTACCAGGGCCTGTATTATTTAGATGAAGCGATTGAAACCGGTAAGCCCGCAGGATTAAAAACCCTTGGCGATTGGCCAACCATTTATGAAGGCTTATCGCAACTGCCGCCGCACATTCAGAAAAGCTGGTTTAGTTTTGATCATTATTTTTCTGATGATGCTTTTCCGCTGGTATTACCAATGGTGTATAACGGAAAAGTAAAAAAGCTGTTGGATATTGGTGGCAATACCGGTAAGTGGACCATCGCTTCTACAAGTTATGATCCGGATGTGCATATTACTATTATGGATCTGCCGGGCCAGCTGAATGTTGCCAAACAAAAAATTGCAGAACTGGGTTTGAATGACCGTGTGTCTTTCCTGCCGGTAAATATTTTAGATGAATCAGTAAAATTTCCTACAGGTTTTGATGTGATCTGGATGAGCCAGTTCCTGGATTGTTTTTCTGAAGCAGAGATCGTTTCTATTTTAAAAAGATGTTATGAAGCACTGGATGAAAATGGAGAAGTGATTATACTTGAACCTTACTGGGACAGGCAGAAATACGAGATCGCAGCTTTCTGTTTACAACAAACATCTATATATTTTACTGCACTTGCCAATGGCAACAGCCAGATGTACAGTGCCGAAATATTTATAAAATGTATTGAACAAGCCGGCTTTGATATTGTTGAGGAAATTGATCATATCGGCTTAAGCCAAACACTTATTAAGTGTAAAAAAAGAAAATAGTCAAGATGAAAACAGAACAGGTAGATGTATTGGTAATTGGCGCTGGGCCTGCAGGAACTGTGGCCGCATCCATTATTAATAAAGCAGGCTTTACAGTTAAGATCGTAGAGAAGATGAAATTTCCACGCTTTGTAATTGGCGAAAGTTTATTGCCACGCTGCATGGAAGCATTGGAAGAAGCAGGATTTTTAGACGCCGTAAAAGCAAGAGGATTCCAGGAAAAATTTGGGGCCAAGTTTGTAAAGAATGGCGTGATCTGCGACTATTTTTTTGCCGACCAGTTCACGCCGGGCTGGAGCTGGACATGGCAGGTGCCGAGGGCAGAGTTTGATAAAATATTAGCTGATACCTGCGAAAGCATGGGTATACCAATCAGCTACGAAACAACAGTTACCGGCATTGTATTCAATGGCAGCGATTCTGTAACAACAGTTGAAGATATTGATGGAAATAAATCTGAGATAAAAGCCAGGTTCATTGTAGATGGCAGCGGCTACGGGAGGGTGATACCAAAGTTGTTCAATATGGATAAGCCATCAAACCTGCCGCCACGCAAAACCTTATTTACGCATGTAGTAGATCCCAAGCGGACCATGGATGATGAGCCAAACCGCATCACCATCATTGTACATCAATATGGGATATGGATATGGGTGATACCATTTTCAAACGGCAATACATCGGTGGGGTTTGTAGGAGATCCGGAATTCTTTAAGGCAACAGAAGGAACTCCTGAAGAACAATTGAGAACATTGCTCGCAAGCCAACCCTACTTAAGCGAAAGAATGAAAGATGTGGAATTTGTTTTTGAACCCAAGGTATTAGAATCCTGGTCAACAACTACCAATAAATTTTACGGAGATGGTTTTGTATTAACAGGTAATGTAACTGAGTTTCTGGATCCTGTTTTTTCATCGGGCGTTACGTTGGCAACGGTATCCAGTCAAAAAGCAGCAAACCTTGTTATTAAAAAATTAAGAGGTGAAGAAGTGGATTGGGATGCAGATTATACCGAGGCTATGATGCAGGGTGTAAATACCTTCCGCTCTTATGTTATGGCCTGGTACGAAGGAACATTGGATACTATTTTCTTTGCAGATAACCAGGTGCCTGAAATTAAAAGCATGATCTGTTCTGTATTGGCGGGTTATGTTTGGGATACAAACAATCCTTATGTAAAAGATCATAAGACTGCTTTGCAAAAATTAGCCAAACTGATTACCCTCAGAGATTCAACTAAAGCAAAAACAGAAGCCAACTCCTGATAAAATATTGACAACAGAAAACCATATCAGCGCTTCCTGTATAATCAGCAATAATGTTGGTTATAAAAATGGCCAACCAATTTTTGAAGCAAAGGGATCAGACCTTGCAGAATTCTTAATGGCGGCTTACCGGCATTTTGATCCGCAGTATCCCAAATTCTTCAAAATGGATAACCTGAGTAAATTGGGTTGGCTGGCTAATGAGATACTGCTAAAAAATAGTTTTGATAAAGAAAAGTACAGACCGGAGGATATCGGTATTGTGCTGTCAAATGCCAATTCTTCGCTTGATACAGATATAAAGTATTTCGAAACAACCAAAACTATCGCCAGTCCTGCCCAGTTTGTTTATACATTGCCCAATATTGTAATTGGTGAAATATCAATCCGCCATCATTTTAAAGGCGAAAATGCTTTTTTTATATTTGATGAGTTTAATGCAGGCTTTATTGAACAATATGTAAGTAGCCTAATTAATAACAATATATTGCAGTGTTGTATTTGCGGCTGGATAGAAGTATTACACAATAACTACAACACAACTTTATTTTTGGTAGAGAAAGATAAAAGCGGGGATTCAGTTATTTTTACAAAAGAGAATTTAAATAAAATACACGAGTTACAAAATGGATAAATTAATGTCGGATCTGAAATCACAGATCATTGCCCAGTTGAATCTGCAGGATGTAAAGCCTGAAGATATAGGAGATGACCAGCCTTTGTTTGTTGAAGGCCTGGGCCTGGATTCTATTGATGCATTGGAACTGATCGTTCTGTTGCAGCAGCAATACCAGATCAAATTATCAAATGCAGAGGATGGTCCAAAGGTTTTTCGTACGGTACGCACTATGGCTGAATATATAACTGCTCATCAAGCCCAGAATTCATAAAAATGAACGCACCCGTTTTTGTTGCCGGCACAGGTATCATTTCGGCGATAGGTAATAATGTCGCTGAGTGCCTTGATGCGCTGGAAAATGGGAGAGCCGGTATGGATATGATGAAGCACTTCGATTCTGTACACCGGCAAAGACTACCCGTTGCTGAAGTGAAACTAAGTAACGATGCCCTTGCTGAACTTGCCGGCTTACCTAAATTCAAAAGCCGTACTGCTTTATTAAGTTTGATTGCAGCAAAAGAAGCGCTGCAGCATGCCGGCATTGAGAACTTTGCAAGTTTACGTTCTGGGTTTATTTCAGCCAACTCGGTTGGTGGTATGGATAAGACAGAACATTTTTTCACTGATTTTTTCAGGAATAATAACAAGGGTCGTCTACGTGAAGTTGTTGATCATGAATGTGGCAGTGTAACAGAACTGGTGGCAGATGCTTTGGGCATTAAAGATTATATAACAACCATCAGCACGGCCTGTTCTTCATCGGCCAATGCCATTTTTTTTGGCGCAAGGCTTATCAAAAATAATATACTGGATGTAGTTGTTGCGGGAGGCACAGACTCACTCACAAGGTTTACACTAAACGGATTTAATACGTTAATGATAGTAGATGAGCAGTTTTGTCAGCCATTTGATGAGAACCGCCGTGGGCTTAACCTTGGAGAGGGAGCAGGATACGTGGTATTGGTATCTGAAAAAATTGCTGCTACATTAAAAAATAAACCCGGCATTGTATTGAGCGGCTATTGCAATGCCAACGATGCCTACCATCAAACCGCATCATCACCTGATGGTATTGGTTCTTACCTGGCCATGAATGGCGCTTTGAAGAAGGCAGGTTTGCTGCCTTCAGATATTGATTACATCAACCTGCATGGCACAGGCACACAAAACAATGATATAGCAGAAGGAACAGCGATTAAAAGATTGTTCGATCCGCATTATCCAAAAATGAGTTCAACAAAAACTTTTACAGGCCATACATTGGGGGCTAGTGGTGGTATAGAAGCCGTGTTTTCTGTATTGGCATTGCAGCATGGTATTGTTTTTCCAAACCTGCGTTTGGAAACGCCGATGGTCGATCTGCCATTTGTGCCCGAAAGAGAAGTTGTAAAAAATATAAAACTGAAACATGTGCTTTCAAATTCTTTTGGCTTTGGAGGCAACTGTTCATCATTGATATTTTCGAAAGTAGAATGACTTAAAGTTAGAAAGTTGTCAGCCTGAGCTTGTCGAAGGCGATATATATTTGACGGTAACCCGTCTTCGACAAGCTCAGACTGACAGTTCATAAATAATCAGTATACAAAAATGTACATAAGGGCAACAGGAAATATCTCCCCGCAAAAAACCTTTGGTCACAAGCCATTGACGGAGGCTGTTGCATACACAGGTAACCGCCTTGCCTGTATTGAACCGGATTATAAAGATTTTATTGATCCTAAACAGATCCGCAGGATGAGCCGCATCATACGCATGGGCGTGGCCGCAGCTATGGAATGTTTACAGGAGGCAGGAGTAAAAGTACCTGAAGCCATTGTTACCGGCACAGCTTATGGCTGCCTGGAAGACACCAATTCATTCTTAAGCAGAATGGTTGAGTTTAATGAAGAGTTGCTTACACCCACTTCCTTTATACAATCAACACATAATACCATTGGCGCACAGATAGGCTTATTGCTGCAATGCAATAATTATAATAATGCCTTTGTGCACCGGGGTTTTTCTTTTGAAAGCTCACTGCTCGACGGGATGTTATTGCTTAAAGAAGGCGAAGCATCCAATGTACTGGTTGGTGCTATTGACGAGATCACCAATACAAGTCATGCTATTTTAAACAGGATGGGATTGTATAAGCAGGACTCAGTTTGCAATCTTGATATTTATAAAACGGTATCTAAAGGGACTGTTGCCGGCGAAGGCGCAGCTTTTTTCTTATTGGCCAATGAACCATCTGCAACAGATTATGCCAGGCTTGATGGCTTGCATACATTTTATAAGCCTGCCGGTATTGCTGAGATTGAAAACCAGATCACTTCCTTCTTAGAAAGACAATCAATAAGTATTGATGATATTGATCTTATCATTATGGGGAAGAATGCTGATGCAGGTGGAGATATGGTTTATGATCAACTGGACGAATCTGTTTTTAGTAATAAAAATTCCATCAATTATAAACAGCTCTGTGGTGAATACCCCACTGCTGCTGCTTTTGCCATGTGGCTTGCTGCTACTATCATCAAGGCCGGTGAATTACCAGCAGCGATAAGGGCCGACCATCTTACAGGAAAAAAGATCAAAAGGGTCTTGATCTATAACCATTACCTGGGTATACATCATTCTTTAACTTTGCTGTCGGCATGTTAAACTTCCGCAATACAAATATTTTTTTTACAATAATCTTTGCTGCATTAATTGTTGTGCATACTCAATATGGCATGCCCTGGTATGCTTACCTGCTTTTGTTTGTTGCGTATTCCTTAATTGTATTTTGGGGATGTTATTACGTTGGTTCCAATTTTTTTATTAAGATCATCTGTAAGGCAGATATAGATAAAAAAGAAATTGCCATCAGCTTTGATGATGGTCCTGTAATAAAAAATACAGCAGCAATTTTAGAAATATTGAATGAAGAAAATGTAAAAGCTACATTCTTCTGCATTGGCAATCGCATTGCCGGCAATGAAAAAATTTTGCAGCAGTTGCACCAACAGGGCCATATCATCGGTAACCACAGTTTTTCACATCATTTTTGGTTTGATATGTATTCGGCCAAAAAAATGCAGGATGATTTGAAGCAGATGGATATTGCTATGGAAAAAGTCATTGGTCTTAAACCAAAACTATTCAGGCCACCATATGGTGTAACGAATCCTAATGTAAAAAAAGCGATCATTAAAGGAGGCTATACCCCTGTCGGCTGGAGTGTAAGATCGATGGATACGGTGATTAAAGATGAAAAAAAATTATTAGATAAGATAAATGCACATATTAAGCCCGGCGCTGTTTTTCTTTTTCATGATACGAGTGAAACCACCCTCAAAGCGTTACCTACATTTATAAAAGAAGTTAAAAAGCGTGGGTATAGCATCATCCCGCTTGATAAATTGCTACATTTGCAACCCTATGTATAGATTACTATTGATATGTTCTTTCTTACTTGCCGGGATGGTTGCAACTGCCCAGTATGCAGGCTACACCGCCGTTAGCGACCTGGTTAAATTCAAGGCCGTATTTGCGGCAGCAACACAAAAAACAATTTCTGTTAAAGCTGATTTTACACAGGAGAAGAACCTGAGTATGTTGTCAGAAAAAATAAACTCCAAAGGAAATTTCTGGTTTAAAAAGGATAGCCGGGTACGGATGGAATACAAGCAACCTTTTACATACCTGATGATACTGAATAAAGATAAAGTGTATGTAAAGGATGGTCAAAAGGAAACCAAAGTATCAACTAAGTCGAATAAAATGTTTCAGCAGATCAATGCAATCATGATCGATTGTATGCAGGGAACCATGCTTAGCAATACCGATTTTAAAACCAGGATATTTGAGAATAAGAACAGTGCGTTGGTAGAGCTAACACCGGTAACAAAAGGGTTAAAAGAAATGTTCAGGTCAATTAATGTGATCGTTGATAAAAAAGATTTTTCTGTATTGAGTATAGAGATGAAAGAAATTTCAGGCGATAATACCATCATGCGTTTTACAAATAAAGAACTGAATGCGTCGATCCCGGACAACTTATTTGATATTATGTAGCTTTCTCTTGCTTGGGATGAGCTGCTCTACCCTGCATAAGCCAATGCAGGCGGGATTGGCAGATATAGCCAGTATTCAAAAATACAAGCCAGTATTTAGATCCACCTTATACAAGGCAACCGTTGATGTGGTAGGTAATCATTTAAGTGGCTTATTGCTCATAAAAAAAATGCCCGACAGTAGTACCAGGCTGGTATTCTCCAACGAAATGGGGTTAACATTCTTCGATTTTGAATTTGCTGCCAATGGCGCATTTAAAGTGTATTCCATCATTAATAAACTGGATAAGGGTTCTGTAATAAAAACATTGCAGCACGATTTTGAACTGGTGCTGATGCAAAATATGAACAGTCCCAAAGCATCGGTAAAAACATCAGGAGACCTTGTGTATTTTATATTTCCGCAAAGCAAGGGCTATAATTATTATATTACTAATAGTTCGGGCAGTGAACTGCTTCGCATGGAAAGAGCAAGCAATAAAAAAGTAATTGTGGAAGCGGTGATGAAAGATTACACCGGGAGTGGAATTCCGGATACCATCGGCATATCGCACAAAACATTTGAATTTAATATTGGGTTAAAAAGGATTGAAAGGTAGCTGTCTGGCCACTAGAGGTGTCTGGCCACTAAGCCAGCTCCTTTGCTATTAAACTGCCAGCATATCAGCCTGCTTTATAAATTATGAACTATTAATTGTGGCCTGAAACCTAAAAACTACGGCTTAAAAGAATTCACGTAGGTGTCTGGCCACCAAACCAGCTCATTGGTGATAGAGCCTTGATGTATCAGCAGGTTTTTATATTTTGCAGTCTTCGTAGTGGCCTGACACCTAATAAAAATTTTGAAACATGATCCTGCTAAACGACTTCTTCACCATCAACAACACCGAATCATCCCCCACCGAGATCTGGGCCGAGCTTTTCATCAATGCAGATCATAAAATATTTGAAGGGCATTTCCCCAACCAGCCTGTTGTGCCGGGGGTTTGCCAGATGCAGATGATCAAGGAGATCGTGGAGCAGGTAATTGGTAAAGCAACAAACCTGATTAATGCTGCGGATATGAAATTCCTGGCGGTGATAGACCCGCAAAGGAATAATTTGGTGCATGCTTCTATAAAATATGATGTGGGTGAGGATGGCATTATTAATATTACTGCTTCTATTTTTAAGGATGAGTTGGTGCATTTTAAATGTAGGGCGCAGTTGGAGGTGTCGTAGATGCTTTGCCACTATGCATGAACATACAACCAGGATACCAGCTTATCAAATAATCCTACCTAGATACATGACTCAATATCATCACAATCAATATTAACGTTGACACAGTAATTTATTGTAATTTGTCCAAATTAGAAATTAGAGCTAATAAAAAATATGACCGATAATTTAGAACTGGAAAAAACCCTGTGGCAAGCTGCTGACAAACTTCGCAACAATATGGATGCTGCGGAGTATAAGCATGTAGTGCTTGGATTGATTTTCCTGAAATATATATCTGACGCTTTTGACGGATTATATCAAAAGCTTGAGGCTGAAAAGAGCGAAACCGGTGCCGACCCGGAAGACAAAGACGAATACACTGCTGAACGGGTATTTTATGTTCCTCCTTCAGCACGCTGGAAATGGCTTCAAGGCAGAGCTAAATTACCTACCATTGGTAAAGACATTGATGAAGCGATGGATGCCATTGAAAAAGATAACCCAGGTTTGAAAGCTGTTTTACCAAAAGATTATGCAAGGCCTGCATTGGATAAACAACGCCTGGGTGAACTCATTGATTTAATTGGCTCTATTACTCTGAGTAAAGGTGGCAACGGAAAAGGCAAAGATGTTTTAGGTTTTGTGTTTGAATATTTCCTCGGACAGTTTGCCGATGCCGAAGGCAAAAAAGGTGGACAGTTTTATACTCCGCAAAGTATTGTAAAAATACTGGTTGATATGCTTGCACCTGCACCTGAAAGCCGTGTGTATGACGGAGCCTGCGGAAGCGGTGGCATGTTTGTGCAAAGTGAAAACTTCATTGAAATGCACGAACATCGAAAAGGAAAAATTTCTATTTTCGGACAGGAGAGCAACCCGACCACTTACAAACTGGCCAAAATGAATCTGGCTATCCGTGGCATTGATGCAAAAATTGAGTTAGGCGACACGTTGATGAACGACAAGTTTCCTGAACTGAAAGTAGATTATGTTATTGCTAATCCACCTTTCAATGTAAGTGATTACAATATCAATAAAGCCGAAACGCATAAATGGAAATACGGTGTACCCCCAACAGGAAATGCCAACTATGCCTGGCTGCAGCACTTCATCAGTAAGCTGGCACCTTATGGAACGGCGGGGGTTGTGTTGGCTAACGGAAGTATGAGCAGCGATATTGCTACCGAAGGGCAAATACGAAAAGAGCTTATTGAAAATGACCTGGTAGATTGCATGGTATCTTTACCTTCTCAGTTATTTTACAATACACAAATTCCCGCCTGCTTATGGTTTTTAGCCCGTAACAAAACGAATGGCAAGTTCCGTAATCGCAGCAACGAAATTTTATTCCTCGATGCACGGGAGTTGGGCACCATGATAAGCCGCAAACAAAAAGAACTGACAGATAATGACATTGCGAAGATTTCTGAAACTTATCATAACTGGAGAGGTAAGGAATTTAAAGAGCAATACAAAGATATTCCGGGCTTTTGTAAATCAGCCAATATTCAGGAAGTACGTAAGAACAATTACATTCTTACCCCGGGCAGGTACATTGATTTTAAAGCCGCTGAAGAAGATGGGCAGGCATTTGAAGAAAAGATGCAGCAACTAACCGCAACGCTGAAAGAGCAAATGCAAAAAGCAAATGAACTGGATGAAGCTGTAAGGCAAAATTTAAAGAAAATAGGATATGAGCTTTGAGTTAGAACAAGATTATGGCAACATTTTGCATTTGCTTAAGGAAAAAATCAGGCAGGCAAAGCTTCGGGCCGCTCATTCTGTAAATAAACAACTGTTACTGTTGTATTACGAGATCGGTATCACCATTTTGCAACAGGAAAAGGCTGAAGCCTGGGGTGCAAAAATTATCGATTCTCTGGCGAGAGATCTCAAAATTGAATTTCCTGATATGACCGGGTTTTCAAAGCGAAACCTGAGATATATGAAAGATTTTGCCGGTGCCTACCCAATTTTGCAACCACCGGCTGCAAAATTACAAAGTATTGTAAATGAAGAAATTACATTTGTGCAGCCAGTAGTTGCACAAATTCCCTGGACACACCATACCCTTATTTTAGATAAATTGAAAACGGAACCTGAAAGGCTCTTTTATATTCAAAAAACAGCTGAGAACGGATGGAGCAAAAGCGTATTGGTGTTACAAATTGAAAGTAGTCTGTATCAAAGACAAGGTAAAGCAATCAATAATTTCTCAAACTCCTTGCCCGTTTATCAATCGGACCTTGCAGGAGAAATGTTTAAAAGCCCATACATTTTTGATTTTTTGAACCTTGGTGAAGAAGCCAAAGAAAGAGAATTAGAACATGGATTGATACAGCACTTAAAGAAATTTATGCTGGAACTGGGCAGAGGTTTTGCCTATGTGGGTAATCAATATAACCTGCAAGTAGGCGGGGACGATTTTTTTCTTGATCTTTTATTTTATAATACCCGCCTGCATTGCTACGTGGTTTTTGAACTGAAAATTGGTGAGTTTAAACCGGAATATGCCGGTAAACTTAATTTTTACCTCAATACGGTTGATGCACAAATAAAGATACCGGAAGATAAACCCACCATTGGTATCCTGCTTTGCAAATCGCCCAATAAAACGGTAGTAGAATATGCACTCCGGGGAATAGACAAGCCCATGGGAGTTGCAGATTTTGAATTAAAAAAGTTCCTGCCCGAAGCACTTGAAACCGAATTGCCTACAGTTAAAGAACTGGAGGAAGAATTGGAGAAAGAGATACAGGAAATAAAGG
>JAYUYX010000160.1:0-24994 GCA_043752205.1 Chitinophagaceae bacterium | reverse complement strand
ATTTCCCTTTTAACAACGAAGTTCTGCTGCCTAATTCATAATTGATACCTTCCTCTGCTTCTAAAAAAGTGCTGATAACACCGGTTGAAGGCAGTAATTCAGAAATGGTGGGAGGAGAAAATCCTTTTGAAACACTTGCAAATACTGCACTATTATTCGGGAACTTTTTTTGCAGGGCTATCCTTGGCGAAAATTCACTTTTGTAAGTACGCCCCTGTTGCATTACAGGATATTTATTTAATCTTGTAAAATCTACTTTAGATTTATTGATGCTGGCACCTGTAGTAATAATCCAGCTGTCTTTAATACTTACATCTGCCTGTAAAAAAATACTTCCTGTAAAATATTCTATATCATCATTGGTTTGAAGCGTATCTGGATTACCATTCTTATTTTTTGAAACCTGGGTATTAAAGAATCCTTTTTGTAATTCTGCTCCTGTGATGAATTGCAGATTGGTTTCATTTATCTTCTTTTCATAAATAAAAGATGTCCTTCCACCAAGGGAGGGTTCATTCCTTCTTTCATAATTGCGGAATGTGGGATTCTGTATTTGTGCAAAGGACCCGAATACAGTTGTTGAATTTTTAAACCCTGCTGTAAAATTGTACCGATGATTGATACCAATCAGGAAATTTTTCTGGTATATAGCAGCTTTTGCTGCATCTGCGCTGGGAAAAGCCCCAGCCGCAGGCCTGGCCTGTTTAGGATTTTTATTAAATTCAGTTAAAGTCAATCCACCAGGAGTTTCATAAAATAAATTATTATATAAAATACTGGCCGTTAACTGTTGCTTTTCAGAAAATTTATGTCTCGTAACAAAGCTCACATTATCTTTCCTGCTTTTGGTATGATTACGGTATCCGTCACTCTCATTATGAGCATACGTAATTAATGTACGGTTATTTTTTTCTCCTGCTGCTGCAGAAAATAAAATGTTCTGTAAGCCGTAGCTCCCGGTAACATATTCCAATTTAGCACCCGGCTGCCAGCTGTTATCAAAACTATGCATCAGCAATAAACCCCCTGTGCCGGCTCCATACATGCTACTGGCTGGCCCTTTGAACATTTCAATGGAAGCAAAATTATTAAATGCAAATTGGTTAAAATAAGTATTGCCGCCCGGATCGGTCACGGGAATATCGTTCCAGTAAACTTTTACATTTCTAACGCCAAAAGGAGAACGCAGCGAACTGCCCCTTATATTAATTCGGTAACTGCCCGGAGAACGTTCTTCCATTCTTACCCCCGCAATGGAATTAAAGGCATTAACCAGTGATGTTTTATTATGCCTGTCGGCGTTATCACTATTTAAAACTTTAACGATTGTGCCATTACTGATTATCCTGTTTTGTTCAAAAGCAGTTATAACAATTTCGTGGAGGGTTTTGGAAGAATCTTCTGCCGGCTTATTCTGGGCGTAAGAAGTTTGATGCAATAGCAGGCAAATGAAGAGATAGTGCGAAATTTTTTTCATGTTAGTAAGTTAGTAAGTTGTTTTTTATTCCAAAAAAAGCAGGCCAAATTCTTTTGAGAGATTAGGGTCTCTCAAAAGAATTTTTTCAGGCCGCTTTTAAATATATATTACAATTTCTGGAACTGGATTTTCAGGTCAATTCCCTCGCCTTTTACTTTCAGGTAATACGATCCTGAAGCAACCTGGCTTATGTTTATTATCAGGTCATTCTTCCCTTTCTTAAGCAAGGTAGTATTTTGTAATAAAATCCTGCCTGCATTATCAATGATCATCCACTCTGCGCTGCATGCTGCTGCAGAAGTTATGGATGCATTTACATCACCAACAACCGGGTTAGGAAATATACTTATATCATTCTGTAAACCCGGAAGAGTAACCTTTATAATATTTGAGTAACGATAGATACCGTTTTTGTCAAACATCTTTAAGCGGTAATAAACCTGCTGCGATTGCAGATCAGCAACATCCTGGTCATCAAATGTATAATTATTTTCCGCAGAGGCACTGCCAATTGCAGTGACAGTTCCTATTTGAGAAAACTGTTGTGCATCAAGACTTCTTTCTACAATAAAGTGCGAAGTATTTAATTCGTTGGTAGTTTTCCAATTAAGGTTTGTTGTGATATTATTTTTAAGTGTGCCCGTGAATGTAAGCAGTTGAAGCGGCAAAGTAGCATTACTTGCGGCAAAGTAGAAAGATGAAAATCCTGTAACAGGAACCTGCAGAACATACGCATTAGAACCATGCTCCAGATCGGCAAGCAGGTTATTTGTAGGCGTTAATAAAGTTGTTGTTGTTGATTGCATTGATGGGCCGCAGGGATCATTATTCTTGATCACCTTTAATTGAAGTACAGAACCCAATCCGCTAGCCGGATCTGCTGCCAGTGCATCAAATTCGGCTCTGGAAATATATAGCCTTACCTTAACGGGGGTTGCAAAAGTCGTAACCGCCGGGGTAATGGTTATATTCCTATCAAGGTAACGAACGCTTCCTTTTACCCGGATAGCGCCGCTATTTTTATAAAAGGACGAAGTAATCAATCCCAGGCTTTGTCCCATGGCATTTATTTCTGCCACAATATTTCCATCGGGGCCGGTAATGGGTACCCATAGAAAATTATTACTGCCATCAATAGTTACAGGAGTACCGGGGTTACAGGAACTTGCACCATCGCTCACCGGCGTTGTTTTGGGTATTGTGCTAAATCCTCCTGCATCATTATAACCGAGAAAAGAATATTTAACTACACAACCCTGGCAAGCTGGCACTGTTGGGTTACCCACACCAGGACCTGATGTAGCCGAACTATTGTCCATCACTAAAAAAACATCTTTACCATTGGGAGCAAAAGTCAGGTCTCTGTAGCGGTTAGTACTTTGGAAATAAGTAACGGTGTCACTTGTATTGAGAGAATCCAGATTACTTGGAAGTGTTGTTCTTCCTGTTGTTCCCAATCTTAACCTGATGAGACGGCCCCATTTTAAACCCGCTGCTACTAAAGATTTATTCCAGCCAGGTATCATGTTATTTTGATAAAGATCTAATCCTGACCATCCTTCCGAAAGCCATGTATTATTGCCCGGAGTGGGATTTGTTTGCCAGGTACTGAGAAGCGTAGCCGCCGCGGTTGCATATGCAGAGAACAGTGGACCCTTATAAGCGCCTGTGGTAGCTGCGGCTGCATTAATAGCATTCATCCTGGTGGTTTCACTTCCTATGGGTGGACAGGTTGAAGCACCACTGTTATCTGCCCATGGTGCGCCGGCAGAAACGCTGGTATTAGTTCCGGACGATGCATTACCATTATAATTACCGTCGGCATAACCTATCACTAAAGGGTGGCCGTAATTTTTGAATGACTCGATAATATTTATTTCATCATCACTATATGCTCCATGAGATGAGCCATATAAAATATTTAATGCAGTATCATAAGCAAAGCCCTGGTTATTACGCATACCTATATTCCATACAGGGCTGGTAGAAGAGTAAGGATTAGTAATAGGTATCCACGGAACTCCGCCAACTGTGTCAAGATTATATCTTAATATTTTCCCTTCAAGATTTGAAGCAACTTGTGAATTCATTGGACGGGTCCTGTTACCGAACTGTCCTGATCCCATATCTCCCGAAGCATAAAAAAGATATTTTGGTCCACCTACTGTAATGGGGGCTATGATCATCCTTTGTGAATTATGATCACTGCTGCCCGGTAATGAACTGGCAACAGCAACCGGTGATCCTAATACACCGCCGCTATATGTAAAACGCACAATCTTGTTTGTAAAGAAAATTCCGGATGGAGAACTTCCCCCATTTGAACTATAGATGTAGGAAATATAAACCCAATTCCTTTCATTGGCTGTGCCATCCATAAAATTGGGATGCAGTACTAAGCCGGCTAGTCCGCCCTGGGCACCAGATCCATTAGCAAACTGGCAATTATAAAGAGGGCGATCAGCTGCAGGAAGGAAAGTACTTGCCTGCGAAATATCCAACACCAATGTTTTTACGCCGGTATTAGGATCCATCCTTTGAACTCTATATCCTTTGGATTCTGTTATCCATAAATAATTATCACGTCCGTAAGTAATTTCCCAGGGATAGTTAAGCACGGTTGCCGGGGATAATACAGTTCTTGAAAAAATCTCACCCAAACGGCTTCCCTTGGTAAATGCATCGGTAACACAAATATCAAAAGTATGACTGGCACCTATCGCACTTGCTAAGTTCTTATGAATTCTTATATAACAGGTATCGCCCACCACAAGCGGACTAGTAAGAGCGGGTGTAACTGTGGTTGATCCCAACCCGCATGCTCTTTCAGTAAAAGCTCCGCAACTGCCCGAGAATAACTGAACCCTTACATTAGCTAAACTACCCCAACCGCTTCCCTGGTTTGCTATAGTTACAGATGGATACCTGGTCTTAGCTACAAACTTATACCATACATCAGAAGCAGTAGCTAAATGGCCACAGCCTGATGTAAGTGTATATGCCTGGTTAGTGGCATTGGTTAAAGTTTGAGCTAATAGCCTGCTTGTGTTTGTAACACAAACAGAGTCTGTGGTAATTAATCGTGCACTTGCGCAATTGTCATTCGCAGGTACCTGAGCCAGTAAAGTTGCTGTAAAAAAGAAAAAATTGACTAATACAATAACAAAGCATTGTAGGATTGGTTTCATAAAATTGGCTTTTCAATGAGATTATTAGGATGATAGATAAGTATTTACGGCTTGTAGAAAATACATTACCCCAAAATCAATCTATTAACAGCCAAAAATGGAAAATATTGCTTCATCACAAAAAAAATAAATCAGTAAAAACAGTACTGCTATACCAGTTAGCTATTAATAGGCATTTTTAGTGTAGAAAACTATCCCTTTACAATAAAATAAAATAAGTGTCGTTATGTAGAAATTAAATTACGTTTTATCGAATTTAAGCTCAGGGAGCTGTAGTATAAAACGTGTTTGATTTTTGTTTTTCCAATATATCCTGATAAATCAATAAAAATCCTGTATGCGCTCATTGTTACTAAAACAGCTGATCTTTCGGAAGACATTCCTATTGTTTTCCTTCTGTTTATTTATTTCAATTTCAGTTTTTGCTCAACCCTCAAATGATAATTGTAATAATGCAATAAATCGTACATCAAGTACATCTTGCAATAATACCCAGTATCGTTTGAGAAATGCTACGCAAAGTATGGGTGCAGGTGGTTTTGGATGTGCCCCGGCCGGTAATTATTATGATGTATGGTTTAGTTTCACTGCAGTAAGTACCTCACATACAGCAACAATAAGTAATCTTCAAAGTAATTTTACAAATCCCAGGATACAGCTAATAGGTGGCACATGTGGTGCCCCGGTTTCAATAGCATGTGGTACTACCACAGTTACCAGTTCGGCTTTAACCATAGGAAGTACATATTATATACGGGTGTCGAATTTTGGTGCTTCAATTTCTTCGCAGGACAGATTTGACCTGTGTGTAACACATTTACCACCCCCACCGGCAAATGACAATTGTTCCGGTGCTACTGTATTAACGTCTAATCCTACACCAACCTGCAATAACATTGCAGGTAATCTACAATATGCAACAAATTCGGCTCCAACGGGTGCCTGTGGCGGCGCTACTCCAACTACAACTTTTGATGTGTGGTATTCATTTGTAGCTTCATCTACAACCCATGCAGTTACTGTAAGTAATTTAGGGAGCGGACTTACTGCTGCTAATACTTTTATGCAATTACTCAGCAGCAGTACCAATAACTGTGTTGGTGTTTTAACTTCTTTAACCTGCCAGGCTGTGTCCACTACTGGTGGCAGGATAACCAATACTGCATTGACTATTGGTAACACGTATTATGTCAGGGTATATGTGATAACAAGCCCTACAACTACAAACAGGACTTTTGATATCTGCCTTCAAAATCCTCCTGTTAATGATCTTTGTGCCAATGCCACAACGATTACTCCAGGTGCTACTTGTTTAAATACAGCCGGTACGCTTGATCTGGCAACACCTACTGTTGTAGGTGCAGCGTCGGGTTGTTTGGTAGTAGGAACTTATTATGATGTATGGTATAGGTTTACGGCATCAGCGGTTACGCAAACCATTACACTGAGTGGTATCGGCTCGGGCATTACACAACCCAGGATACAGATTTTTGCAACATGTGCATCAGCAACACCAATAGGATGTGCCAGTGCAACAACTTTAACACAAGCGGGGCTTGTTATTGGTACAATATATTTTGTGCGTATAGCAAATTTTGGTGCAGCTGCCTCCGGTACCGGTGGAGTAGGTAATTTTTCTATTTGTATTACAAATACCGCAACACCGCCGGGAAATGATAATTGCAGTACTGCGATTGTATTGATAAGTGGCTCTACCTGTTCAAACACTTCAGGTACATTAGTAAATGCAACAGCGAGCGCACCGGTAGTATCCGGTTCATGTGGTAATGCGCTGGCACCTGATGTTTGGTTCAGTTTTGTTGCCCAATCAAATTATCCGATAATAAACTTAAGTTCAATAGGCGTCAACCTGCAAACTAATGGCCGTGTACAATTATTAACCGGTACTACTTGCGGCTCTTTAGTCCCGGTAGGTGCATGCCACAATATTCCAACGGCAGCCACAACAGTATTGAATAGCTTAAACAATCCCGGGGGTGTTGGTCTTACTATAGGTCAAATCTATTATGTAAGAATTACTCACAATACTCTTATAGCACCTGTAGGTGGTGGAGGTTATACTTTTAATATTTGTATTGTCGATCCAACCCCGCTTGCGATCACCGTTATAGATTATGCAAAGAGCTATGTAAATATAACTGATGGTACAGTGGGTGGTACCATCAACCCAGGAGACGTCCTTGAAATAAGAGCCACTTTTGTAGTAAGAGGCGCTGGCGTAAATGTGGACAGTCTTGCTTATTATGATACCTTAAGATCCGGAATAGGTTTAACACTAAATCCCGGTACGATCGCTACCAGAACCAATGAAGGAAAAATTTATCAATCTTTCACCGATAACGCTGCTGATGCTGATGCAGGATGGACGGCTCCCGTTGGGCCTGATGCATCAATACAAATCAATCTGGGCCCTACCGCTACCAGAACAAGCAGGGGAACTTTAAATGGTAACTCCTTACCAACCTTCTATAGTAACTGCATCGTTATGGCAACTTACCGGGTAACCGTAACAGGAGGATATGGTACAAAAATAAATTATGGGGGCGGAGCATTTGTTTACAGAAATGCGGCCACAGGTGGCGCTGTAAGAATAAATTTTCCACCAGACAGTCTAATGGTGTTTGAAAGTGTTGGTATTTGTCCCAATTCGGTTGCCCAAACAAATATTTTAGGTGATGAATTTAGCGGGACATTTGGTGCTCCTCCGGCCAGCGCCGGTTCACAAAACAGGGGAACTTCACCCAATACCAGCTATACTTATCAAGCATTTAACCCGGGTGGTCCCGGAGATTATTTTTATGCTGTTGCCAATAATACCAGTGCTAATAATTCTATTGTTCAAACGGTACCCAAACAGTCAGCTGCAGGAGTAAGGGTGTTTCAGGTATGGGATATAGGAGGCGATCATACTGGAGCTACAGATACTGCTAAGGGAAACTTGCCTTGCAATCCCAGCCTCCCCATCAGCGCTGCCAACCCATGTGGTTATATGCTGGTAGTAAATGCAGCTTTTCGTACGGATGTGGCATTCAACTTCACCGTAACCGGGGCATGTCCAAATACTTATTATGAAATATCTTCCTGGGTAAAAAATATATGTTACAAATGCAGTGGTGATGTAAATGGAAGAAATGCAAGTGATCCCGCCGGCCCTCCTTTTTATATACCTACTGTAGCAGGACCTGCCGGATTTGCCGACTCATCGGGTGTAAGACCAAATCTTGCTTATGAAATAAATGGTGTTGACTATTATACAACCGGTGATATTGTTTACCAGGGCCTTGGCATTGGCGGCACTCAAACGGGTTCTGATACATTAAATAAATGGGTACGTAAATCTTTTGTTTACAGAACCGGCCCCTCAGAAACAGGCTTTGTACTCACCATAAGAAATAATGCTCCGGGTGGTGGTGGTAATGACTGGGCTTTGGATGATATTACCTTAAGAACATGTTATCCAAATATGTCTTACTCGCCATCAGTTACACCAACAGTTTGTGCAAACAGCACAATAACAATTCGTGATACAGTAAGATCTTATTATAATACTTATATAGAATATAAGTGGCAAAGAAGTACAGATGGAGGAACTAACTGGGTTGATATAGCAGGTACAACAGCTACTGCTACGCCTGTTATTGTCAATGGCATGTACCAATTTATTGCTACCTATACTGTTCCACCTGCCTTTACAACTTTTGCCAATAATGGTGATCTGTACAAAGTAGTGGTTGCAACAACAGTTGCCAACCTAACAGGTACTTGTAATTATTCCGATGTTATACCAGTTACAATATCTATAAACAACTGTTTAGATATTGATGATGATAATGACGCTATACCCGATTATGTAGAATTCAATAACCCGGTTGCTTTGCAGGATGCTAATACGAATGGAATTCCAAACTGGAACGATCCCTCCTATCCGGGTTGGGTAGATAATAATACCGATGCTGTAAATGATAATTTTGATTGGGGAGCCGATGCTAATGGTAATTTGATTCCTAATTACATGGATCCTACATTCGGTGTATGGGTTGATACAAACAGTGATGGTGTAAATGATTTATCAGATAAAGATCTTGATGGCATTACTAATCAACTGGATATTGACAGTGACAATGATGGCATACCCGATGTAGTAGAATCATATGGGGTGGATACTGATGGCAATGGTATTATTGATAATTATGTTGATACAGATGGAGATGGATTCTCTCAAAATGTGGATGCCAATAATACAGGTGTTAACGGTTCAAATATTGGATTGGGTGCACTGGATCTGGATGGAGATGGGGTCCCTAATTATTTAGATACTGATAGCGATAATGATGGTATACCAGATGCAGTTGAAGTAGGCGGTGTGGATGCAAATAATAATGGTATCATAGATTCCTTTACTGATGCAAATGCAGATGGCATAAGTGATAATAATGTAAACGGAAGTGCACTATTAATTACAGGTGTTGACGTATCCCCTGTTAACGGGAGGGCTGATGACTGGCCTAATAAAAATATTGATCGGGACCTTAGACCTAATGCATATGACCTGGATGCTGATGGGGATGGCATTGTAGATGTTATTGAAGCTGGATTACCCGATGCAAACCTGAATGGTTTGGCAGATGGTACTTTGGGAGCCGATGGATGGTCAACAACGGTATCCGGCCTTGCTGCATTAAATTTACGCAATACCGATGGTTCAGGTAATTTTGATTACCTGGATATAGATTCAGATGATGATGGTATACCTGATAATATAGAAGGTATGTCAACAGCAAGCTATGCATTCCCAACAACAACTGATGCAGATGGTGATGGGTTGATGTCACCCTATGATAATTCAGGAAGTTTTGGAGGTGCAGGTATATTTGTTTACGATCATGATGCAGATAATACACCTGATTACAGGGATGCGGATACTGATGCTGATGGCCTGAACGATATTGTTGAAGGAAATGATTTTAACCTTAACGGGAGCCCGGATGATAATGTTACCTTAACCGGCTTAGATACAGATGGAGATGGTCTTGATAATCGTTTTGATTCATTGACATCGGTAACTAATCTTAAAGGCACATCATACAGGATGGGTGCCGGAGGATCATTTACAGGAGATGCGGCTCCGGGGTCAAGAACTCCTGTGCAAAGAACAAATGCTACTCAGCCTGACAGGGACTGGCGTTTTGTTGGTTATGTATTACCGGTAGAATTCTTAAAGTTCACAGGCGTGTTACAAAATAATAAAGTGCCTCTTAACTGGACAATAATAGCAGCAAAAGAGATTGATCATTTTGAAATTGAAAGAAGTCTAAATAACACAACTTACTCCAAAGTGGGGACGGTAAATGACATTGTAAAATTGAATGAAGAGCAAAGCCTGGAATTTACGGATGACATTACCGGTATCAATAATGAGATCATTTACTACCGCCTTAAAGTAGTTGGAAAAGCCGGTGAAATAAAATACAGTAGTGTACTTATTATCAGAAGAAAGAATTTTCAAACGCCGGCAACTATGATGCCTAACCCGGCAAATAATTATGTAACTGTAAATATCTATGTTGAAAAAAATATTCCTACAACATTTATATTAATAGACAAGGTTGGAAAAAAGGTACTGATGCAGGCTGAAAATCTAACTAAAGGTTTCAACAACATTACTTTAAATCTTGATAAATATAATGCAGGAGTTTATGCCCTGGTAATAGAAACAGCTGCAGAGCGGATCGTTAAGCAGCTTATCATAATCAGGTAAGCGGAAAATAAAACAAAAAGGCCTTATGTTTTTCATAAGGCCTTTTTTATTACCTGCAACTCAAAAGACAGTCCTACGATCATATAGAATATATTACTTCATTTTTACTAAAGGAGTTGTAATTTTAGGGCTTAAAGAAAATATATAGTATATGAGTGCTGGAAATGAGAACAAACCTATAATAGGTATCAGTTGCGGAGATATTAATGGAATTGGAATAGAGATCATTATTAAAACACTTGCCGATAACCGCATACTTGATTTTTGCACCCCGGTACTTTTTGCAAATAACAAGGTTACCAATTTTTACAGGAAAAGTTTACCTGATATCAATATCAATTTTACCAGCACCAAAGAATTGAACCGTATAAATAATAAACAGATTAACCTGTATAATTGCTGGGATGAAGAGATAAATATCAACCCTGGCATATTAAATGAAATTGGTGGAAAGTATGCCGTTAAAAGCCTTCAGGCTGCCGGCCAGGCTTTAAAAGATAATTTTATTGATGGCCTCGTTACAGCCCCCATACATAAAAGCAATACACAATCTGACCAATTTAATTTTACAGGCCACACACCCTATTTAAAAAATTTATACAATGTGCCGGATGTTGCGATGTTTATGATTGCCGAAAACATGAGGGTAGCGTTATTGACCGAGCATGTTCCTGTTCAGGATGTTACCAAACACATTACCCGTCAAGCTATCTTAAGCAAGCTGCAGATTATCACCAATTCATTAAAGAGAGATTTTAATATTAATAAACCAAGAATTGCAGTGTTGGGGTTAAACCCCCATGCAGGTGATGAAGGATTGATAGGCAAGGAAGAAGAGGAAATTATCAAGCCTGCTATTAAAGAAGCTAAACAACGGGATATATTTTGTTTTGGACCTTACCCAGCCGATGCTTTTTTTGCCCGTGGTCATCACGAAAAATTTGATGCCATATTGGCAATGTACCACGATCAGGGACTGATACCATTTAAATCCTTAGCTATTGGCGAAGGTGTAAATTTTACAGCAGGATTAGCAGGTGTACGTACTTCACCCGATCATGGAGTTGCTTTTGATATTGCGGGGCAGGGAAAGGCCGATGAAGCATCTTTCAGAGAATCCATTTATAAATGTGTTGATATCATTACAGGCAGGTACGAATATGATGAACAACATAAAAATCCACTTCGTAAAATAAGCGCCGGTATGATCGCTAAAGCTGTTGATGAAAAGATAATAGAAGACTAATACTCATCTTTTATTATTAATCTTCTACCTCAAAACTGATATTTACATTAACCCGGAACTCATTAATAGTCCCCTTCTTATCAACGTTTGCACTCATGTTGCTTACATTAACGCTTTTAATATTCCTTAAGGATTTAGCGGCATGTTTCACTGCATTTTGTGTAGCGTCTTCCCAGCTCTTCTTAGAATTAGCCAGGATCTCAATTACTTTTATAATAGCCATAGTTTGTATTTTCTATTAAATTACAAATATTAGACCAATCATCACCTAAAAGGGTCGGCGCTTGCAGTAACTGAGTTTTATTAGGTTATTTAAATGTATCAGCTGGCAGCCCCTTATTTATTATATAGTTGCTGATAGATATCTCCATTTTACCTTTTTGATTTTTTATTTTTTCATCAGCTGTTTTCTTTTTGCTCCCATCCTCAAAATCAAAAGTTACCCCTTTGGGCATTTTATAATCTTTGGTATTGAATGAAAAGATTATTTTATCGGGCAGGCCATAAGCTATGTATTTTCCGTAACTCATCTCCAGTTCGTAAGTGCCATTATCCCTGGTTGTGGTTTTTGTTTTAAGAATAACAAGATTTACAGCATCTATGTATAAAGTGGATAGTACCACATCTGAATTTTCATCTTCGGGAAGCAGTTTAACCACTTTTACAGCCGTATTCCTGATCTTATCATTGCCTGCATCCAGTACAGTATATTTGCCACTGCTGAGCACATTGCTCATATTGATATTTACTGCGCCCTTAGGCACAAAAGAAATTCCTTTCTCATTTTTTATTCTAAGCTGCTCTGGTTTTTTAAAATATACTTTTACTGTAGCTACGGGAACCTTTAAAAAACTCACATTGGTTTTCATTTTACCATTGGCCTGATAATCGTTTACCAGGTTTATTTTATCCTTTACTTTTTGCACAAGCATGTTTATATCCTGCGCCAGGCTAAAAGCCCAAACCTGCATAAGGATAATTAAAAGAAAAATTGTTTTCATAGTATTTATTTATGATAAGATATCCTTTTTCCGAAAGATAATAACAGATGCAGAAACAAGGGCTATAATGTAAGCCAGCAAAGCAGCAATACTTTTTAAAATACCCGGTAAGTACTGAATACTTCCTTTTATGGTTTCCCCATCTGCTGATGAACCGATATAAAAAAATCCTTTCCAGCCGAGCATATAGGTAGTAAACAGGTAAGGTTTAATATACTTTTGATAAATAGGTATCTCCATTTCGCTGATCAGCGTACAAACAATAATAATGCCTACAGTAGCCACTATCGGGCCTATTGAGTTTTCTGATAACGTGGATAATAACAATGAAATGGCAGCTACCACCATCATGGCAATAAAAGCAAAACCAAAAGCATAAAAATATCTCCACAATACATCGCCGGATTCGATTAATTGCAAACCATTCGTTTTTGCCACTACCAAATCATTTTCGCCAAACACAGCAATACTAACTACAAGAGAAATTACAGCGATCCATAACAGTAAAGCAAAAACATACACAGCAGTTGCAAAGTACTTCGACAGTATTATCTGGGTACGGCTTACCGGTTTAGCAGCCAGTAATCTTAATGTGCCCATACTTGCCTCTCCCGAAACCACATCTCCGGCAACAAGTGCAACTAGTATTGGTACATGCACCAAAAGCAAATTGAGGACAAAAAAACAAACAGCATAACCGTTAACAAGTTTATCGTATTCAATATTCATTGTTTCATCTAATGAACCCAGCATGAACATCATCCAGTCTTTCCCATTTACATATAGTCCCAGTTGTATCAAAAAAATAAAAACGGCAATTATGGCAAATGCCAGGTAGGTTCTTGGCTTCTTAAATATTTTAAATAATTCAATTTGTAAAAGATTCCACATGGCCGGGCTTGGTTGTAAGTGAAAGAAAATAATCTTCTAAAGAATGCATTGGCTTTATTGAAAGAAGTTGCACCTGCATGGATACCAATTCGGCTATTAACTGCGGCACTTCCTCTTTATTCATTTTAAGTTGCAGTACTCCGGGATTCTGTTGCAATAATGCAGACCATCTTGACTGCAGCAATTTTTCTCTTGCATGTATATCATTATTGGTTTCAATCTGCACCAGTGACTTTGAAGGATCGAGCAACTCTGCAACCTTACCCTCCACTATTTTTTTGCCTTTATGAATGATGAGCATCCTGTTTGCAACCAATTCTATTTCACTAAGCAGGTGCGAAGAAACAACAATTGTCTTTCCCATTTCGCGACTTAAATGCAGGAGCAGATTCCGCATATCTGCTATCCCTTGCGGATCAAGCCCATTGGTGGGTTCATCCAACATAATCAATTTAGGGTTGTGTACTAATGCCACCGCAATACCCAATCTCTGTTTCATGCCCTGGCTAAACGTTTTTACCTTGCTGAAGGCTCTTTCTTCCAGCCCCACCAGTTTTAATTGTTCGAGCAATAAAGATCTTTTGGGTTTCATGCCGCTCATTTTTGCAAAAATGGCCAGGTTATCAAAAGCGGTTAAATATTTGTATAAGTCTGGTTTTTCAATTACAGCACCAACCTGTTTTAATATTTCGGTACGATGTGTAGAAAGTTTTTTATTGAAAATGCTGATATTACCAGAAGTTGGCTTTATCAAGGTAAGCAACATGCGGATGGTTGTAGACTTCCCGGCACCATTCTGCCCTAAAAAACCATATACGTCGCCTTCTTCCACAGTAAATGAAAGATCATCAACCGCTTTAATTTCTTTAAATTGCTTGGATAGGTTATTAACTTCTATAATTGCCGGCATGTATATCTATATTACCCAAAGGTAAAACGGATGAGCATGTAAAAAGTTTAAAAAAATAATTTAGGAGAATTTTATTCCGTACCGGGGTTCATGTACGATTGCAGTGCGTTCACGTAAGCTTCAAAAGATTCTATTCCCCTGAGAGTTATTTTACAGATAGTTTGCGGATAATTATTGCTGAACTGTTTGGTTACTTCTATATAGCCGGCATCTTTTAATTTATTGATCTGCACACTAAGGTTACCGGCAGTTGAATTTGTTTTTTCTTTTAAAAAAGTAAACTCGGCCTCACGCACACTAATAAGCAGGCTTACCACGGCAAGCCTGAGTTGAGAGTGTAATATGGGATCAAGTTCTTTGAATTCCATTGTAAAAAGCCGGATTAATTTTTGAGGCTATTGTTTGTTTTTCTGTACTGCTGCCATAATAATAAGCCTGGGATGATGTAACCGATCAATACCGCACCGGCCATAATCAACATATCGTACTTAAAATCTTTATTTATGAATATAGCGATGGCACCGCCCCAGTTTACTGCAGCACCCACCATCAATGAACGTGATTTAACGGCTCCCCCTTTTATCAACATGAGAAAGGCAAAGATCATAAGGAAAAAACCAAATCCACTGTTTGGATTAACTGCCACATTGATAGCAAAAATGATAGTAAAAAGGCTGATGATAAAACCAATATCAACCAGTTTCATCAGGTCGCCTACATAAGTTCTTACTAATTTTTTCTTGGGTCTAAAAATATCATAGAATAATAAGATGATGGTGATAACACCAAATATATTCCATCCTAAGAAAAGGTTATCCGAACCTACATGTATAAAAAAGTAAGTAGACAGAGATGATATAAAGATCATCATCCCCCACAGAAGCCAGCTTAAACCATTATCTGTAAAATTGCTTTTTGCCTGGGTTATCATCTGGTGGATGATCTCCATGCTCTTTTCTTTTGAAAGTTGTTCGTCGTTTGACATATCAATTTTGATTTTTAAACTTTTTCCTCAGGAGATAGCCTGGAATTATCCAGGCGATGAGCACTGCTGAAGCCAATAAAAGTAAATAATAAACGGGCAGCGAAAAGGTTGATAATATGGCCAGCACCCAGCAGACCACACCTCCTATTTTTAATGGCGTAAACCGCATAACAAAGCCTGATAAAAATGTGGGTATACCATAAAAGATCAACACAAGTGAGTTTATATATACCCACAAATTAAACCGCCCCATTACAATAGTGAGTACCAACATGCTCATTGCAAAACAGATCCAGATGGCATCAATGATACCATCACTATATGTTTTTACTTTTTCTTTTTTCTTTGCTCTTACCAGGTAAATAACCTGGAAAATTACAGCCGCCCAGGTAAGTGTCCAAACCCACTCTGGATGTTTAAAGAGTGTGAGTTTAACTGCTACAAAATGAAAAATAGAACAGGCGAATATTACCCACCCCCACAACAGGTACAAAAAACCATTTTCGGTAAAACGGTTCTTTGCCTGGCTGATCATACTGTCAATTAACAGCAGGCTATCTTTTGGAGAAAAATTTTCTGATTGCATACAAAATAGTTTTGGGTTTTGTTTTTGGTTACCACTACAGGTAACCAAAAACAAAAGATAGTTATTTACATTCGCTTATCAGCAACTCTGTTCTTTGCTTTCCCCAGTTTGGATGCAGATCACTTGCTGCTTTAAATTTATTAAACTTATCCAGTGCTGATAAAAGGATCGGTTTTGCAGTTGCACAACCGCCACCAAATTGCTCAGGAGTATATTTCAGGCCCTGGCCTTTTAAATATTCTGGTCTTGGGTTTGTAGGATCCTGTTGCATAGCTGCATCAATATGGCTCTGGCTTTCGGGGCCATACTCCATATAACGCTGCATCGGGTTCACCATTAAGTGTGCACTTGCTATCATACTTTTTACACAACTGATCTCGGAATTGTCAGGTTGTAAAGCTGCTGCTTTATCTATCAATTCAGTTGCTTTATCCGCTATAGCATCGACTTTGGTTTTATCATTCTCCATGTAAGTATAATTTACCTGGCAAAGTGCAGCATAATAATAAGGAAGCCATTGTGTTTTTTCGGCAGTGGCAATGCGCTCAAAATTATTGGCAAGCGTTAACAGGTTCAATGGATTTTTAAAACTGGTATCTATGGACACAATATTGCTTTTCATAGATGCCATGTATTTTTCACTTTGTGCCATGGCACTTGTCGTAAATAAAGCTACTGCTGCAAGAAGAAATAATTTTTTCATTTTATATTTTTTTTAAGTTTATTTATTTTTTTGTTGATTTTTTAATTTTTCATATTCCGTTTCCACAGAGTTTGATCTTGGAAAAATATAAGCCCCTGCAAAATGAAAGGCAAGTCCGATACCCCATCCTAATGTTGACCAAAGCGGCCAGGGAAAATGGCCCCATCTTATTTCCGTAATATTAAAATGCTCATGCGAAGATGAAAAATACCAGACTGCCCATAAAAATGAATTTACGATAAGGTAGGTAACTGCATGGCTTTTAAAGCTTGCCCTTTTTTGTGCGATCTCCCATAAAACCGGGTCTTTACCTTCGGGAACTGGTTGATAGTTTGACATAATAATTAGTTGATTAGTTAAGGTTTAGTTTATTAAAGATTATTGTTAATGGCATCCTGTGTTCTGTCTATTCCAAAACTCATGAAGCAACCGATAAATACAAAACGCTTGGAAGGCGGTGTAACCGGTTCTTTGCGGGTGCCGCTGTTATTATAGTTGTAATTAAAAACCTGGTCTTGCCCCAGCACATTATTAATGCCCAACACCCACACTAAAAATGTTTTTTTGTTGGTTTTACCCAGGTTAGGTAAATAATTTACGCTAAAACTCATGCTATTATAGTTGATCGTTTTTCCTGCATCGCCAATTATATATTTGCCCTGGACATTATCATAGGCAAAATGATAATAAGGCCTTCCGGTTGCAAAATTATAACTCATATTAAAGCCCGTTTTCCATGGCAACACAAATTTTTTCACAACCAATGCTGCTGTATGATTTGCAGCAAATGAGGGCGTGATAGGCTGGGGATAGTTCAGGTAGTCTCTTTTTGTTTCCAGGTAAGAATAAGATATCCAGTAATCCACATTCTTAAATGTTTTTTTATCCCTGAAGAAAAGTTCCAGACCCTTTGCATGGCCAAAACCATTATTATTAGTTGCTACTTCCCTGCCGGTTAACGATGTGGAGGTTTTATACAGATCGTTATATTTTTTATAAAAAGCTTCGATACGAAATGTGCGGTTATTTGTAAGTTTTTGATACTGCAGTATATAATGTGCAGCCCTTGAATAATCGAGACTTGCAACTGTCGGCAAATATTTACGCTCAGGATTCTGGTAAAATAATCCATATGCAAATGATGCCTGGCTATTATCCCGGAATTTATATGCCACAGAAAGCCTTGGTGCTATATTCCATTTGTCAACTATTGCTGAATGCTCTACCCTGCCGCCAATTTTGGCTGCCAGGTTGTTGGTTATAAAAACATCAGCTTCTCCAAAAACGGCTGCCAGGTTATCAGTAACGGATTCTGTGAACTGCGAGCCATCATATAAAGTATATGTTGACCTTTCTTTACTGTAAAAATAATCGGAGCCAAAACGCACTACATTTAACCCGTTCAGTTTTTTCTCCAGCACAAATCTTACCTGTGCATATTGCGCTTTGTTGATCAGCTTAAAATTTTTGAACGCATAGAAAAATGGATTGGCTATTACCTGTTTTTGATTACTTCCATCCTGCAGCTCATTGCTGATATCATCCTTATTGGTGCTGAAACTAAGTCCGGTTGTAAGTTTCCAGCCCATCCCAAAATTTTCACGCCAGTTAATATTCTGGTAGGTATTAAAATTTTCAATCGAAAATGCATTTTTCAATACTACAGAATCTATATCCGAGCTTCTAAAACCTGTTTTATTGGCACTGATATATCCATAGTATTTTATAAATCCGCCGCTTTTTGTTTTTATCCTGAAGTTAGCATCGCCCTGGTGGTAAACCGGTATCTGGAAAAAATCCTGTTTTTGTTTATTAATGGCAAAGCCCAACCACAGGTTTGCATAATTATAAGATATACCCCATGAGGCTTTTTTATTCTTCGCCAGTTTTTGAATGCCGCCGCCGATACCAATAACAGATACGCCCACGTCAGCCTGTGTTCTTTCGGGGAGGTCCATACTCTCTAAAATTAAAGCTGAAGAAAGTGCCTGCCCATATAGCGCTGAATAACCTCCGGAGCTGAATATAGTGCCCTTAAATAAAAATGGATTGAAACGCCCCCTGGTTGCTATGCCCGGTGTACTACTATAGAAAAAATTATTCACCAGGTTTCCATCCATATATATTTTGCTTTCCGTTGCCGATCCTCCTCTTACAAAAAGCCCTTCGCTTTCTCCTACCTGTTGTGTTCCGGGCAATGTTTTAAAAGCACTGGTTATATCGGCATTGGCACTTGGTGTGGTTACAATATCCAGGGAAGATAAAACTGCACCTTTATTTTTGTCACTGGCTACAAATGATCCGGCGGAGATCACAACCGCTTTTAATTCGGTAACCAATTCTTTTAAGGATATATTTAAATTAACTGTATTTGTACCAATGTTCAGCTCCTGTTCATATGGCCGGTAACCAATTATAGAAGTTTGTAATACCTGTTTACCTTTTTCTATGGTTGTAAAGGAAAAGTTGCCGGTTGAATCAGTAGTGGCTCCATCGTAAGATCCCTTTAAAGTAACACTTACCCCACTTAACGGTTCACCCTTGTTACCGATTATTTTACCCTCCACTTTAACTTGTGCATTGGTAGCTAAACCCAGTATTAAAATAATTAATGTTAAGCCCCTTTTCATTCTGCGTAATTTTTCACAAACGTAAAGTAGTTTATTTTATAAACCAAATTATTTTTAAAATTATTTTTATTTAATCTTGATATTTACTGCTTAAAAACCAATTCTTATTATGATATAATTAATTGATTATGTGTTATTTGTGCCCATCTATGGGTTGGGCTTTACGTTGCATTAATATGTTCATTACTTATTAACATGTTCTAAAATTTATTTTTTTATGTGGACTGAATTTGTAATTTAGCAATAGAATTTAATGGGTTAGTAAGTACAAAGGGTCAGCAGCAATGTTGACCCTTTTACTTTTTTGCAAGTCCAAAAACTAAAAATTTATATCTATTCAGCAAATGATTTTCTAGAGTGCTTCTGATGTTGAAACTGCTTTTACAAAATCTAAAACCTGGTTTAGCTTAATTGTTTTCTCCATCTTCTTTTTCCATTTTACATTTACGCCATGAGTAAAACTAAATCTGCTTTCTTTTGTCAAAGTTGTGGTTACGAGAGCGCCAAGTGGTTAGGTAAATGTCCGGGCTGTAATAACTGGAATACGTTTGTTGAAGAAGTGATCGTAAAAGGAAGCGATAAAAAAGAAAAAGATGACTGGCGGGATTTTGCCGGCTTAGGAAAACAAAAGACCATCTCTATAAATGATGTCAGTAGTGCCGAAGAAAAAAGAATCCTAACAACCGACCCTGAATTAAACAGGGTACTTGGTGGAGGTATTGTATTAGGCAGCATTATTCTCGTTGCCGGAGAACCGGGAATTGGTAAATCAACTTTGTTCTTACAAAATGGTTTACAACTTAAGGACATTGTTACCCTGTATGTAAGTGGTGAAGAAAGTGAGCAACAAATTAAAATGCGTGCCGACCGTATCGGTATCGCCAGCGAAAATTTCTACCTGCTCACTGAAACCAATACGCAAACCATTTTTCAGGAAATAAAAAAACTGAAACCACAACTGGTGATCGTTGATTCTATTCAAACCTTACAATCACCTTTTGTGGAAAGCGGTGCCGGCAGCATAAGCCAGATAAGGGAAACAGCAGGCGAACTCCAGCGCTTTGCGAAGGAAACAGGAACACCTGTTTTCCTGATCGGCCATATCACGAAAGACGGTACCATAGCTGGTCCTAAGATACTGGAGCATATGGTGGATACGGTGCTGCAGTTTGAAGGTGACCGCCATTATACCTATCGCATTTTACGAACATTGAAAAATCGTTTTGGTTCTACTGATGAATTAGGGATTTACGAAATGACCGGCAATGGCATGAGGGCTGTAACCAATCCTTCTGAGATATTAATAACACAAAAAGAAGAACAGCTTAGCGGCATTGCCATAGCCGCAACCATTGAAGGCATGCGCCCATTATTATTGGAGGGGCAGGCATTGGTTACGCAAAGTGTTTACGGTACACCGCAACGCACAGTTAGTGGTTTTGATCTTCGCCGCTTACAATTATTATTGGCAGTGCTTGAAAAAAGAGGCGGCTTTCATTTTGGTGTTAAAGATGTTTTTATAAATATTGCCGGAGGTATAAAAGTAGAGGACCCGTCTATTGACCTTGCAATTGTAAGTGCACTGTTAAGCAGTTACGATGATGTGCCCATCAACCAGCATTATTGTTTTGCAGGCGAAGTTGGCTTAAGCGGCGAGATAAGAGCCGTGAACAGGATTGAGCAACGTATTGCCGAAGCAGAAAAGTTAGGTTTTGAAAAGATTATAGTGAGTAAGTACAACTCTAAATCTCTGAGCAAACAAAAATATAATATTGAAATAGTATCGTTAAGTAAGGTTGAGGAGTTGTACCAATATTTATTTTAACTTGTTGAAGTAATTATTTACCAATGATTGCACAGTTTAAAAATATTTTCAGCAGTACCCTGCATCTTTTTTATCCGCATGTATGTACAGGTGACGGATCTGATCTTTTACAGGAAGACAACCTGCTTTGCATTACCTGCATTCATCATCTGCCCCATACCAATTTTGCTGATTTGGCAAATAATCCTGTTGAGAAAGATTTTTGGGGCCGGATACAGCTTGAAGCTGCTTATAGCCAGTTCTATTTTTCAAAAGAATTCCTAATTCAGCACCTTATTCACCAGCTTAAGTATAAGGGAGATATTGGCATTGGCTTTTATCTGGGTACTATTATGGGAAACACATTATTAAAAAGTACCCGCTTTAGTACTCTTGACGCTTTGGTCCCCTTACCCCTATATGCCGATAAAGAGCATAAACGTGGCTATAACCAGGCTGCAATAATCTGTAACGGCATATCTTCTGTTATGAACATACCTGTTTTGAACGGCGCAGTCATCCGCAATCATGCTACCGAAACTCAAACCCGTAAACACCGTACCGAAAGATGGGACAATGTAAAAGGCAGTTTTAAGGTGGCTAAGGAAAATGAATTAGCCGGCAAACATGTATTATTGGTAGATGATGTGGTTACTACAGGTGCAACTTTGGAAGCCTGTGGTAATATAATACTGGAGACGGAAAATGTTAAGCTCAGTATTGCAACGCTTGCTTATGCAGCTAAATAAAAGAGAGTAAATGCAATTAAACAATTAAGTCTAAATTTGAAAAATGAAGAGAGCTGCTTACCCTTTTTGCCTTTTAACTTTTATCTTTTGCCTTTTTTTATCTTCCTGCAAAAAAGATTCTTTTATTACCAGTGAGTTTGCCAGGCTTACCATTACTGCCGATTCTTTAAAATACGATACAGTTTTTACAACCACAGGTTCCATAACAAAATCATTTAAGATCATTAATGAAAATGATCAGAAGATCCGTCTTAGCAAAGTGAAGTTAATGGGTGGCGCAACATCTGCCTATAAAATGAATGTAGACGGAAATGCTACAAACGAAGTCAATAACCTGGATATTGATGCCAATGACAGTATCTATGTTTTTGTTTCAGTAACCATTAATCCCAATGCTTCCAATCTTCCTTTTATTGTAAGCGACAGCATTTTGATAAACTATAATGGTAACAACCGCTATGTACATTTACAGGCATACGGACAAAATGCGAATTTTTTAAGCAATCGTGTCATCACCGGAAACGTTGTATGGACAAACACTTTGCCATATGTGATCCTTGGAAGTTTACGGATTGATACAACCGCTACACTTACCATTCAAGCCGGTTGTAATATTTATGCGCATGCCAATGCTCCTATTATTGTAGATGGAAGATTAACCGTAAATGGGACCAAAGCCAGTAATGTTGTTTTTACGGGTGACAGACTGGATGAAGGCTATAAAGACCTGCCGGCCAGTTGGCCAGGTATATATTTTCGGGGTAACAGTAAAGACAATGTGCTTACCTATGCTATTGTAAAAAATGCTCACCAGGCCATTGTAACAGAAAAACCATCAATAAATGCAAATCCAAAAGTGATATTACACCAGTGCATTGTTGATAATGCTTTTGATGTTGGAATACTTTGTGTTAACAGCAGCCTACAGGCAGATAACAGTTTGATCAGTAATTGCGGCAGCAATATCATTTTAAGCTATGGCGGTGTTTATAATTTTACACATTGTACTGTTGCGGCTTATTCTACAAATTATATTAACCACAAAAATCCTGCGCTTAACGTAAATAATTTTTCAAATCTTACAGGCACTACTTTAACTGCCGACCTGAATGCCGTTTTCCGAAATAATATTTTTTGGGGCGATGGCGGACTTGTAGACAATGAAATAATCGTTAGCAAACAAGGCTCAAATCCTTTTGTAGTTGTGTTCGAAAAAAATATTTACAAAATAGTTAATGATCCTGCCAACAGCACTTTGTCAAACAATATTAAAAATGTTGACCCTTCATTCGACAGCATAGATGCAAGTAAAAAAATATTCAATTTCAGGATAACAAAAAATGCTATGGCGCCCGGCATAAATGCTGGCGTACTCACAGGTTTTCCCCGGGATTTGGACGACAATAACCGAAATGTGGGAATACCTGATATTGGCTGTTATGAAAAGCAATGATGATGTTAATGCATTGTAATCACTCCATTCTTGCATAGTTTTTGAACCAAAACAGCTTTACTTTCGTTAATAATAAAAACATTATATCATGATAAAGTTAATTGCCATAAGTGCTGTGTTCATGTCTTGTTCATTACAGGCTACCAATAAAAAAGCTGAGACCCAAGTAGTAACACCTATCACTTCCAAAACCATTTATGATTTTAAAGTAGAAGGACTTGAAGGTGGGACCATAGATTTTTCTGCTTTCAAAGGCAAAAAAATACTCATCGTTAATACTGCCAGTAAATGCGGACTTACGCCACAGTATGAGGGTTTACAAAAACTATATGACACTTATAAAGAAAAACTGGTGATCGTAGGTTTTCCGGCAAATAATTTTGGCGGCCAGGAACCCGGCACCAATACTGAAATAGGGGAATTCTGCAAAAGGAATTATGGTGTTAGCTTCCCTATGGCATCAAAGGTTTCTGTAAAAGGCGATGATATGGCACCAATTTACAAATGGCTTACCAGCAAAACAGAGAATGGTGTTTTAGATGCTGAGATCAAATGGAACTTCGGTAAATTCTTACTGGATGAAAAAGGAAATTTGATACAATACTTTTCCAGCAAGACTTTACCTATGAGTGAAGAGATAACAAGTAAGCTGTGAGTAAAATTCTTTAAAAAATATTTTAAGCCAGAGCAAATGCTTTGGCTTTATTAATATTTGCTAACTTTCGAGTTCTAAACAAAGCAATTTCAAATGGGGCAATTTGAAGAATATTTCCGGGAACTTCAATCGCATAAAATTTCTGATATTACCGAACACTCCCATCGTTCTGCACTTAAGACTTTACTTGAAAGCTTGGCGGATCCGAAAATCAAAGTTCTTCATGAACCCAAACGTGAAGGAAAGTTTGGCTCCCCCGATTTTAAAGTTACTCATACCGAAAGCATTGTTGGTTATGTAGAGAATAAAAAAATTGATGAGGGGCTTGATAAAATTTTAAAAAGCGAACAGATAAAAAAATATTTATCCCTTTCTGATAATATTTTAATTACTAATTATATTGAATGGATTTGGCTTAAAGATGGTAAAATTCAACAACGGGAAACACTTTGTTTTCTCACTGATATTGAAAACAAAAGAGCTACACTTGATAAGGCAAAAATTGAAGCTGTTGAAAAGCTTATCAAATCTTTTCTATCGAAAGCACCTAAAGAAATTAGCGATGCAAAGAAATTAGCAGAAGCTTTAGCAGTAAGAGCTAAACTACTTAAGGATTTTTTGCTTGACGAACTGAAAAGACAGGAACAGGATCACACAGAAGGCAAATTGTACCAACTTTATGAAACCTTTAAATCCTTTGTATTTCATGAGCTTACGGTAAGCGAATTTGCTGATGCCTTTGCTCAAAATCTTGTTTACGGTTTATTTCTTGCAAAACTCAATGCTGATGTAAAGCCCGTTAATCTCTATAACGCAAAAAAATATATCCCCGCCTCTTTTGAACTGATAAAGGAATTGGTTGACTTTTTGGATGAATTAGAAAATGAAGAATATCGTGAAACCAGGTGGATTGTAGAGGAAGTGCTTACAATAATGA